>NZ_KB291342.1:33923-42040 GCF_000318275.2 Capnocytophaga sp. oral taxon 332 str. F0381 | reverse complement strand
ACCTTTTAAAATTTGGATATTAACATAGAATGTGCGACTGGTGAAAATGTTAAATTTTTCATAAACAGGTAAATTTTTTGAAATTTGTATGATATATAGATATAAGTAGAAAAAATAACAATTTTAAAATTTATAAAATATGGCAGAAGAAACAGAAATTAAAAAGGTAAAACGGATAGTTTTTACAAGTAACAGTACAGATGGAGAGCTTGAAATTGGCGATGACTCTCCTTATTGTAGTGGAGTATGAAAATGGCTCTATAGGTATTTTCTCTATGCAATGGGAAACTACTCGAACCTTGCGCGACTTTGCTGATGGAGATGCTGCTATCTCTTTTGAATATGATTGGACCTTGGAAAAGTTCACTAATACAATAAAAAAAGAAGTAGGTGAAGATGTTATAGGGATTGTTTCGAATGATTCTTGGGGAGATGCTGTTTGTGTGTATTTAGCTTCGCCTAGTGGTAGAGCTATTTGTGGTAAAACTTGGGAAGGAGATAGTGTAAAACAAGGGTTAAGAAAAATAGCTGAAAGTGAAGACATAGAATATGATGAGAACTGGAATACTCAGCAGTTTGGGAAAAACTTAATTAGTGCGTTAATAAAAAAACAACAAGAAGAATACGGTAAAAAAGTAGAGCCTAAAGAACGTATAGTTATTCCTACTAATACAGGGAGAAAATCATTAGCAGAAAACGAAAGCCTTCAGAACTATATAAATGGTTTGTTGAGTGCGCTGGAAAAGATTAAAAAGGATCAACAGTACACTTTGAGGGAATTATTTTATATAAAAAGTTTAGCAAGTAGGGCTACAGAAGAATCATTAGAGTTATTTGACTATGCAGAGTTTGATTTGGAAGATACACCAGAGGATCTGCGCCTTGAAATTATTGATGCTTTGTATGTTGATTCTTTTGAGGACGTAGAAAACTGTTGGGCAAGAGTGGATGAGACAATTTACTTAGACACTTATAACTTTCATATAGAGTATGATGGATTGACCATAAAAGCCTATAAACTTGAAGAAGAGGATTTTTAGAGATTAAATGATATAGGGGAAGCCGAAAACCTGATAGAGTAGGCAGAAATTTTTAAAAAATAATTTAGTATGTTTGTAAGAGTTAAGAACCGTAAAACTTGGCTTTATCATGATGATGGAAGGCAAGCTTATATTGTAGGAGAATCGGGAGCTGTAGATGCTTCAAATAGTGAGAAACTAATTGTCATTACTTATGAAAATGGAAAAGTAAAGAGTTATAGCATAGAAGGAGCTTACAAAATGATAATAGTCAGCAGTAATGCTATAAGAGCTTCTTTTCAAGGAGGTGATATACATGTTATGTTGGAAGATGGTACTATAGAAGTTAGAAGAAGTGATAATGGGGGACTAATACGAAAAATACATTAATTCTATCTAATCAAAAAGATATGAGATTGTTCAAAAAAAATGTACATGTTAAGTTATATTTCTTTTTTTAAAGGTAGGCGTAAAATATTCTTTACTTTTAAAGAAGACTCTGTACAATAAATAATACTTATATTCAATCTTTCTAATTACAAAGTAATAAAAGAAAAGGTACAAATACTAAAAAAAAAAAGAATTTGTACCTTTGCCGTATGGTAAGAGTTGATTAGAAATAGCAATTAGAAAAATTTATTAAACGTAAAAAATAATAAAAATGGCAGCATTAAATTTTAAAAATCCTATACAGAAAGAAAGAGAAAGCTTAGAATTTTATCTTTCTCTTCATGATATTTTTGCACAAAGGAGTGTTGATGTACTCTCTCGTAGCGACAATAAGACTATTGGGAAGGATATCTTATTTTGGGTTTATGGTAATATCCGCGTTTCGTATGATGCAATGAAGTCTTATGACGAGCAACATTTTGAAATGAATACATTTGACTTAACTTCTCTAAATATAGATTTTCATATAGCCCGGTTGCTTTTTCATTTCTTTAAAGCACATCGTCCTACTTGGAAAGTATGTTTCAAAAAAAATGTAGGAGGAGTAGTCCCCGACATCAGGATTGTGGACACAGCTGAAGAAAAAATAGTAGCAATTATTAACTTGTTATCAAAGGAATGGTTATACCCTTTTGCTACTTCAGAAAGCTTTAAAGAAAAGTTACCTAAGCCAGATGTCGAGACTTTAATAGCACAAACTAAAGAGGCATTGGAGCAAAGTGTTCGAGAATTGAAAATTAGTACAGAAGATTTTTATCTTATATTACCTACTTACTATTTAATAGATAAGAGAGATGGTAAAACTTTTGAGGAACAACGAGCTTATTTTGCAGACAAAGTAGGAATGTCTGTAGGAAATCTTATACTTCTTTCAAAAAATAGAAGCCTTAGTAGTGAAGAGATAAAAGAATCTTTACTCCCTACAGAAGACTTTAATAAAATGATAGATAAACTATTAATAAAATAGAATACAGAAGAAAAAAATGAAGAATTTTATTTATATCGCGATGGCGATAGCAGCTCCTATGGCATTGGTGAACTGCACTAAAGAAAAAACAATTGTAGAAGTACAAAAAGGGAATACTATTCTTTCGGGTACTGAAACTCCTACCGCTACTTTGGGTAATGTAGGTGATTATTATTTGAGACTTCCTGTCTATGATTTTTATGGGCCTAAGACCGCTGAGGGCTGGGGCACTCCTGTAAGCCTAAAAGGTGCGCCCGGTAATAATGGTGCTGCTGGTGAGGCAGGCACTAAAATACATTCTGGCAATGGCGCTCCTGCCGCTGACAAAGGTAAAGAAGGTGACTGGTATATAGATACCGTGAACAAACGCCTTTATGGTCCTAAAACCGCTACAGGATGGCCTATTACTTATATTGGTTTAGGGGGTAATAAGGAAGAGGAAGAACCTGACCAACCTATCACCGCTGCTGACTATGAACTAAGCCCTGACGGTAAAACATTGGTGAAGTGGAAAAATAATAAGACTAAAAACCTTGATATGCAGGCTGACCCAGTGCTGAAAAATGTAACCGCTATTGGTAACTATGCTTTTGAGGATAAGAAAAGTTTGATAACTGTTGTTTTGCCTGAAAACCTACTTACTATTGGCGATAGAGCTTTTGCTACCGATTTCTTCACAGCAGAGTCTATACTGAATGAAATAATAATTCCAATCCCTAATAAAGTAACTCATATAGGGAAAGAAGCCTTTATGAATAGAGGGATAAGTTCTCTTATATTACCTAATAGTGTAGTGAGTATAGGCGAAGGAGCTTTTGCATTCAATACTTTGAAATCCGTAGTTATTTCTAATAGTATTACTGTTATTCCTAAGAATGCTTTTCAAGCAAACGCATTTACTACGGTTACTATACCTAATTCGGTGGTTACTATAGAAGATGATGCTTTTCTTGTTGGTGAATTAACTTCAGTTAACATTCCTAATAGTGTACAGGTAATTGGAATAAATGCTTTCGATCACAATAAATTAGCTACTCTTACTATCCCTGCTACTATTAAAGAAGTAAAAGAAGGGGCTTTTCAGGATAATCGTCTTACTAGCATTACTTTTGAAGGGACTACACCTCCGATAAAAAGTGATAAGAATAGTAAAACTATTTTTGACAAGAATAGGATTCAGCATATCTATGTGCCTGCAAGTAGTGTAGCGGCTTACAAAGCATTGCTCCCTACTTATCAAAGTTATATAACTGCTAAATAGCCTATAATACCTTATAAAAAAGCACCGCTTGCCTTTATGCTTGCGGTGCTTTTGTATTGTTATAAAGGGGGAAGGTTGTTTTTTGTTATTGGGATTACAATATATAGTCGGTATTGATGAAATTGGAGGTGTTGGTATTTAGTAGGTTATCGACTATTTGCCTATTGTAATCGTTGTTTTGGAAGGATACAAATGTGCGTATAGAGAACGAGCGTAGGGCATCGTGTACGCTAAGTGTTCCTACTGCAGAGTCTTTTCGCCCAGTGAAAGGGAACACATCAGGTCCTCGTTGGCATAGGCTGTTGAGATTGACACGGCATACCAAATTGACAAGGGTATCAATAAGAGGTGCTAAGGTGTTGGGGTCTTCGCCAAAGAGGCTTATTTGTTGCCCATATTTGGAGTCGGCGATTTCGTTGATAATCTCACTGCTGTGGGTGAAAGATTTGATAGGCACGAGAGGTCCGAATTGTTCTTCGGAATAGACTCTCATTTCTTTGGTTACGGGGTACAACACTGCTGGGAAGATGAAATTCTCGGTGCGTTGTCCTCCTTTTTTATTTTGTATGGTAGCACCTTTGGCAAGGGCATCATCTATGAGCTCTTGTATGTAGGCCGGTTTTTCTACTTCGGGTAGCGGTGTGAGCATTACGTTGTCTTCCCAAGGGTTTCCGAATTTAAGTTCATCTACTTTTTGAGCGAAACGTTTGATAAATTCATCTTTAATATCTTGGTGTACGTATAGGATTTTGAGAGCTGTACATCGCTGACCATTGAATGATAGCGCTCCTTTGATGCATTCGCTTACGGCGAAGTCGAGGTTGGCATCGGGGAGGACGACCCCTGGGTTTTTGGCTTCTAATCCGAATACTAAACGGAGTCGGTTTTTGTTGGGGTGTTCGTCTTGTAGGGCGATAGCTGTTTTGCTATTTCCGATAAGGGCAAGCACATCGATTCGTCCGGTTTGCATAATAGGGGGAGCTACTGTGCGTCCTCTTCCATATAGGATATTGATAACGCCTTGCGGGAAGGCTTCTTGGAAGGCTTGTAATATGGGAGAGAAAAGTAGTACACCGTGTTTGGCAGGTTTGAAAATGACGGCGTTGCCCATTACGAGTGCAGGAATGATGAGGGCAAAGGTTTCGTTGAGTGGGTAGTTGTAGGGGCCTAGGCATAGAACAACGCCTAAGGGTCCACGGCGAATGAGGGCATATACGCCATCGCGTTGTTGGAACTTAGAAGATTCGTTGTCTAATTTTTTATAAGCTTCGATGGTGTCGTAGATGTATTCGGTGGTACGGTCGAACTCTTTACGAGAGTCGGCGAGGCTTTTACCGATTTCCCACATCATTAGTTTTACTACTTCATCGCGTTTTTTTTCCATCAGTTTGACAAACTTGAGGAGTGCGGCGATGCGGTCTTTGACTTTCATTGTAGGCCATAGTCCTTTACCTTTGTTGTAGGCATCGCAGGCTGATTGTAAGGCTTCGAGTGCTTGTTCCTTGCCGAGATAGGGTACACTCCCCAACAATGTGGGTGCATACTGCTCGGTAGAGGAAATTGTGGAGTATATATTGGTAAAATCGCCGTTCCAAGTGCGTAATTCGCCATTGATGAGGTAGGTTTGTTGTTGGAATGGTTTTACATAGTGTTCTTCTGGTATTTTATTCATAAATTTTTTATATATTTATTTTTTTCTGATTTATCTGAAGGAGTTACTTCTTAATGTTTGCTTATTTTATACTCTTCCTTTGAGGGCGTTGAAAACCCACGCTATAGCAAGAAAGCCTAGGGCTACGGTGCCAAAGCCCCAGCCTGCGACTTCGTTGTATTTGAAAGCGGCGAGGGCAAATAGTACAAGGGCTATTACTACCATTGCCAGAGCTGCCCAGCCTAATACTGTATTCTTATTCATCATAATAATTTGCTTATAATGAGTGCAAAGGTAGGATTTTTTTTTAAATAACAAATGACTAATGACAAATTGGAGTGGGGTGGGTAATTATTTATTTTTGTATATTTGCAGCCTAAAACATTGCTTATGACTCAGAAACAATCGGCGAAGGGAACCTTTCAGCAGCTTTGGTACTTTGTAAAACCTTATAAATGGGTGTTTTTGGCGGTGGCTTCATTTGTTATCTTATCGTCTTTATTTTCAACGGCTCAGCCTTATTTAATAAAGGTTGCCATAGATGATTATATTACACCTAAGAACTATGAGGGGCTGGTACGGATTATTTATTGGCTGGTGGCTTTGCTATGTGCTGAGGTGCTGATGCAGTTTTTGTTTTCATACTACTCGAATTGGCTTGGACAAACAGTGGTACGAGACATCAGAGCTGGGCTTTTTAACCACTTGCTACGCTTTAAGATGCGGTATTTTGACCGCTCATCGGTGGGGGTGCTTGTAACACGGGCTGTGAATGATATGGAACGGATTGGGGAGATTTTCAGTTCGGGTTTGTTTGAAATGGTGAGCGACTTGCTGAAAATGTTGGTAATAGCAGTGGTGATGCTTGTGATAGACTGGCGATTGGCACTTATTAGTTTTGCGGTGCTTCCGCTAATATTGCTGGCGACACGGTGGTTTCAGCGTTCGATGAACGCAGCTTTTGTGGAGGTGCGCCACGAGGTGGCTAACTTGAACTCGTTTGTACAAGAGCGTATATCGGGGATGAAGGTGTTGCAGCTATTTGCTGAAGAACAGCACGAACAGGAGCGTTTTCGGCAAATAAACGAAAAACACAAACGTGCGTGGCTGAAAACGATATGGTATAACTCTATTTTCTTTCCGATTAGTGACTTGGCGGTCTCGGTAACTATTGCGCTGATTGTGTGGTTTGGGGGGATGCAGCTGGTGAATAATTCGCTGTATGACCTTGGTAATATTTTCTTATACATACAATTTTCGCAGCAATTGTTTCGCCCTATTAGGCATATAGCAGATAAATTTAACACTTTACAAATGGGGATTATCGCTTCGAATCGTGTGTTTGCCATACTAGAAAGCAAAGAGGATATGGAAAAGGGTGGCACCAAAGAATTGTTGCCCTTGAAAGATTGTATAAGGTTTGAAAATGTGAGGTTTGCATATATTGACAATGAGGAGATATTGCACGGGGTTAGCTTTACGGTGAAACGCGGTGAAACGGTGGCTATAGTTGGGGCTACGGGTGCTGGAAAAACAACGATAGTGAATTTGCTGAATCGCTTTTACGACCTTACAGGGGGGACTATCTATATTGATGGAGTGGACATCAAAGAGTTTACTTTGGATTCGCTACGCCATCATATTGCGACTGTACTACAAGATGTATTTTTGTTTGCAGATAGTATTTTGAATAATATTACGCTGAAAAATCCTGCTATTAGCGAGGAGGCGGTAGTGGCTGCTGCTAAACGTATTGGGGTACACGATTTTTTGTGTAGCCTCCCTAATGGATACCACTACAACGTGAAGGAACGGGGTGCGATGCTTTCGGCAGGACAACGACAGCTGATTGCTTTTTTGAGGGCGTATGTGCATAGCCCTGAAATATTGATACTTGATGAGGCTACTTCATCGGTAGATTCGCACTCGGAACAACTTATACAAGAGGCTACGGAGAAAATCACTCAGGGAAGGACTTCTATCATCATTGCTCACCGCCTTACAACGATAAAAAAAGCGGACAAAATAATTGTACTTGACAAGGGTGAAATTGTGGAGGTGGGTACTCACGATGAGTTGCTGCAACTGCCTAATGGTTACTACAAGAACTTATATGAGGTGCAGTTTAATGGGGAATTAGCAAATTAGAGAATTAGCAAATTAGGGAATTAGAAAATGGGTGTGTTTTAAAATATAAATGGATATGGAGGAGATTGAAAGGAAATTTAGGGTGTGTGGTGATGTTTTTAAAACATTGGCTACTAAAAAAATACGTATTACTCAGGGGTATTTGTGTTCGGCTCCTGAACGTACTGTACGGGTACGACTGAAAGGTGATGTAGGTTTCATCACTATTAAAGGGGCTAGTAGCTGCGATGGGACGACTCGCTTTGAATGGGAAAAACCTATAGAGGCTGAAGAGGCTTTGCAACTATTGGCACTATGTGAAGAGGGGGTAATAGACAAAACTCGGTATGTGGTGCCTAATGGAAATACTTGTATAGAGGTGGATGTGTTTCACAAAGATAACGAGGGGCTTGTAGTTGCTGAAATAGAATTGGCTACTAAAGATACTCCTTTTGAACGCCCTGAATGGCTGGGAGAAGAGGTTACTGGCGATGCTCGCTACTACAATGCGATGCTTAGTAAAAATCCTTATAAAAATTGGGGTGGTTTGGAAAAAAAGTAGTACTTTTGTGGTTTGAAAAGAGATTAACGAATTAATTATTTGATATTATGGCTAGAGATATTTTACCTACTCCTATTTTG
>NZ_KB291342.1:32845-33903 GCF_000318275.2 Capnocytophaga sp. oral taxon 332 str. F0381 | reverse complement strand
ACTTTAAAGAGAACTTAGAGAAAAAAGGGATTACTTGGGAAGTAATTCAAGAAGATGCAAAACGTTTAAAATCAATTTTTAAAGAAAGACCTGATGTTGAAAAGAAATAGCTTAGAGGGTTTATCTTTCTTTCAACTAAAAGAAAATTACCCAATCAAACCTTTTGACTGTGGCGATGATGATTTGAATGATTTTTTGTTCAATAAAGCATTATTATACCAAAAAGAATTACTTGCTACCACTTTTATTGTTGAAAATGAGGAACGCACTTTAGGCTACTATAGTGTGCTAAATGATAGTTTGCAACTCAAAGAGGAAGATTTTCCTTCTAAAAGCAAATACAAAAAGTTCTTAAGCTATTTGATACCTCATCCTAAACGCCATTTGAAGAGTGTACCTGCTGTGAAAATAGGGCGTTTGGCTATTGACAAAACGTATAAGGGGAAGGGTTTGGGAATGGTTTTTATCCGCAACATCATACTTGATTGTGTTGAATTAAACCGAAAGATAGCGTGTAGACTTATTACTGTAGACGCTTATAAAGATGCTTTACCTTTCTACCAGAGGTTAGGTTTTGAGTTTCTAACTGAAAAAGATGAACAAGAGGATATTAGACAAATGTTCTTTGATTTGACAAATCTTGATAATTAATGACAAATAGATACTATGGCAAGAGATATTTTACCTACTCCTATTTTGGAGGGAAATGATGTGATTGAGTTCTATAACAAGTTGGCGAACTTTAAAGAGAACTTAGAGAAAAAAGGGATTACACGAGAAAGTATTCGTGAAGGGGCTGAGCGTTTTAGAGCGTTGTTTAAAAAAGAAGAAAATGAAGAGAAAAAATAATTCAAAAATTACCATTGAATTATTGAAAGAAAACCACCAAATCAAACCTTTTGACTGTGAAGATGATGATTTGAATGATTTTTTGTTCAATAAAGCATTATTATACCAAAAAGAATTACTCGCTACTACTTTTGTAATAGAAAATGAGGAGCGTACTTTAGGTTATTATAGTATACTAAATGATAGTTTGCAACTCAAAGAGGAAGATT
>NZ_KB291342.1:0-32825 GCF_000318275.2 Capnocytophaga sp. oral taxon 332 str. F0381 | reverse complement strand
TGATACCTCATCCTAAACGCCATTTGAAGAGTGTTCCTGCTGTAAAAATAGGACGTTTGGCAATTGACAAAACGTATAAAGGAATGGGGCTAGGAAGAATGATAATAGAAAATCTTGTTGAAGAATGTCTTGAATTGAATAAGAAAATAGCGTGTAGACTTATTACTGTAGACGCTTATAAAGATGCTTTACCTTTCTACCAAAGATTAGGATTTGATTTTCTAACAGAAAAAGACACACAAGAGGACATTAGGCAAATGTTCTTTGATTTGACAAATCTTGATAATTAATGACAAATAGATAAATTAACATATGACAGAACCTACGAAATATAACCCTACTGATTTAGAGGAAAAATGGTATGCTTATTGGCTTACCCATAATTACTTTCATTCTACGCCCGATGAGCGTACTCCTTACACTATTGTGATTCCGCCTCCTAACGTTACGGGGGTATTGCATATGGGACATATGCTTAACAATACTATTCAGGATGTGCTCATACGCCGTGCACGCCTTCAAGGTTTCAATGCTTGCTGGGTGCCTGGTACTGACCACGCTTCGATAGCTACAGAGGCTAAGGTGGTGGCAAAACTAAAAGAACAGGGTATAAAAAAATCTGACCTTACTCGCGAGGAGTTTCTCGTACACGCTTGGGAATGGACGCACCAATATGGGGGCGTTATTCTTGAACAACTCAAAAAATTGGGTTGCTCGTGCGACTGGGAGCGCACTAAATTTACTATGGATGCTCCTTTGTCGGCTTCGGTAATAAAGGTGTTTGTGGATTTGTACAACAAAGGTGAAATATATCGTGGGCATCGTATGGTGAACTGGGATCCTGAGGCTAAAACTACCTTATCGGACGAGGAGGTGATTTACGAAGAGCGTCAGGGATTTTTGTATCATTTGAAATACCAAATTGAGGGTACAAACGATTACTTGATTATTGCTACTACACGTCCGGAGACGATTTTTGGAGATACAGCTATCTGTATCAACCCTAACGATGAGCGTTGGCAGCACCTGAAAGGCAAAAAGGCTATTGTGCCTATCTGCAATCGTGTGATTCCGATTATTGAAGATGAATATGTGGACACTGAATTTGGTACGGGCTGCCTAAAGGTTACTCCTGCTCACGACCCTAACGACAAGGTGTTGGGCGACAAGCACCAATTGGAAGTGATTGATATTTTTAATGACGATGCAAGCCTGAATCAGTATGGTTTGCACTACGCTGGCAAAGACCGCTTTGTGGTACGCAAGGAAATAGTTGCTGAACTGGAAGAGAAGGGTTTGTTGGCTAAAAAAGAGAATTATACAAATAAAGTAGGCACCTCAGAACGAACTAAGGCTGTCATAGAACCTCGCCTTTCTGACCAATGGTTCCTAAAAATGGATAAGCTGATTCAGCCTGCTATAAAAGCGGTATTGGAGGATGAGAGTATCAAATTATATCCTAAAAAGTTTGAGAATACTTATCGTCATTGGGTAGAAAACGTACGGGATTGGAACATTTCGCGTCAGCTATGGTGGGGTCAACAGATACCTGCTTACTACTACGGCGAGGGTAAGAGTCAATATGTAGTGGCTGAAACGAAAGCTGAAGCGCTTGTTTTGGCTAAAGAAAAGAGTGGCAATGCACAGCTTACTGAAGATGATTTGAGGCAAGATGAGGATGCGCTTGACACGTGGTTTTCGTCTTGGTTATGGCCTATGAGTGTTTTTAATGGCATTTTAGAGCCTAACAATCCTGAAATAAACTACTACTATCCTACCAACGATTTGGTAACGGGTCCTGATATTCTATTCTTCTGGGTAACACGAATGATAGTGGCTGGCTATGAGTACAAAGGGGCGCGTCCGTTTAGCAATGTATATTTGACGGGATTGGTGCGCGACAAGCAACGCCGCAAGATGTCGAAATCGTTGGGTAACTCGCCTGACGCACTTAAACTAATAGCTGACTATGGTGCTGATGGGGTGCGTGTAGGTTTGTTGCTTTCATCGGCAGCGGGTAATGACTTGCTATTTGACGAGGCGCTTTGCCAGCAAGGGAAAGGCTTTGGCAATAAACTTTGGAATGCTTTTCAATTGGTGAAAGGTTGGCAGGCGGATAACAGCGTAGCACAACCTGCTGCGGCTGGGCTTGCTTTGCAATGGTTTGACGCTAAATTTAATGCGGTACTCACTGAGGTGGAAGACCATTTTGAGAAGTATCGTATTTCGGATGCCTTGATGGCTATCTATAAACTTGCTTGGGACGACTTTTGTGCGTGGCTCTTAGAAATGGTGAAACCTGAATATGGCAAACCTATGGACAAGGCGACTTACGAGGGCGTGGTAGCGGCTTTTGAGAATTTACTGAAGTTGTTGCATCCTTTTATGCCGTTCCTTACAGAGGAGATATGGCAGAACTTGGCAACTCGTACTCCTGAACAGGCTCTTATCGTAGCTACTTATCCTGCTGTACAGCCGTATGACGAAAAATTGTTAGCCGAATTTGATTTTGCTGCTGAGGTGATAGCGGGTATCCGCACGGTACGCAAAGAGAAAAACATTCCTTTTAAAACCCCACTGAGTGTTTCGCTATTGAATAAGGAACAAACCTCTTCTCGTTTTAATGTTGTTATAACTAAAATGGGAGGTCTTGAGGCTATTACGGAGATAAATGCTGCTATAGAAGGGGCTATGTCGTTCCGTGTGAAGGCTAATGAGTACTTTATTCCGATGGAAGGGGCTGTGAATGTAGAAGAAGAGTTAAAGAAACTACAGGAAGAGCTTGTGTATACTCAGGGCTTTTTAAATTCAGTGTGCAAGAAACTTTCTAATGAGAAGTTTGTAAGTTCGGCACCTGCAGCGGTAGTGGATAACGAACGCAAAAAGGAAGCTGATGCATTGGCTAAAATAGCGACTATTGAAAAGAGTATACAACAATTGAGCGGAAAATAAGAAAAAAGTATTGATAAATACGTTATGCTGTATTGTTTGTATCAAAGTATTCGAGCGTATAAATGGGCTGCGGTGTCGTTTTTTGTAGCGTGGCTACTGATTGCGGTTTATGCTGCTACCCAATTGCATTTTGAGGAAGATATTACTAAAGTACTTCCTCAAAATGCTAAAACAACGCTTACTTCAAAAATACTGAAACAGCTTAATTTTTCGGATAAAATATCGGTAGTACTGACGGCTAAAGACAGTACGCTTCTAGATGATATGCAGGAGGTAGCACAGGCACTGAACGATAGCCTTGCTACTACCTCTTTTAGCCGCTATATAGCGAGCGTACAGGGTATTATAGACGAAGAAGACATAGATAATACTTGGCAGTTTGTACACGCTCACTTACCGCTATTTCTTACCGATGAGGATTACCACTACTTGGAACAGAAGTTAGCCGCTGACAGCGTGCAAGCAATGGTGCAATCGCATTACAAAACAATGCTTACACCTGCGGGTATGGTAACCCAAAAATATTTTCGCAATGACCCTTTTGGACTTAGTTTCAGAGGACTTGCTCAACTGAAAAATCTAAATATAGACGATAACTTTACTATTACTGATGGTTATCTTACAACTACCGACCGCAAACATCTTCTTTTTTTTATCAATCCTACCTATGAGGGCAATGACACTCAACACAATGCTGCCTTTGTAGCTTTATTAGAACAACTTCAACAACAATTTAACAAAGAATATTCGGGCAGGGTAAAGACTTATTTTTTTGGTGCTCCTTTTATATCGGTGGGCAATGCTACGCAAATAAAAACTGATATACTTACAACTGTACTGATTTCATTATCGGTGCTTTACTTGTTGCTGGTATTCTTCTACCGCAGTGTATATATTCCTTTTATAGCTTTTATTCCTTCAGTATTTGGGGTGCTGACAGCCTTATCGGTGCTGTATGTGCTAAAGGGGAGTATTTCGGCTATTTCTATCAGTTTGGGGGCAGTGCTATTGGGGGTAACTATTGACTACTCGTTGCATATACTGACACACTACAAGGTAAGTAGGGACATAGGTAGTCTTTATCGTGCGGTAACTGTACCTATTTTGCTAAGTAGTATCACTACCGCTATTTCATTTTTGTGTTTGCTATTTGTAGACTCTGAAATAATGCGTGATTTGGGGGTATTTGCTTTTGTAGGCATTATGGTATCGGCATTATTATCATTGGTATTAGTGCCGCACTTTTACCGAAGTAACAACGCAGTAGCTGTACGCACTACTTTTTTAGACAAGGTAGCGGCTTACCCTCTTCACCATAACCAATGGATTGTAGCAAGTTGCCTACTGCTGATTGTGCTGAGTTTTTTCTTCTTCAACAAAGTGCGTTTTAATGGCGATATTGCAGCTATCAATTATATAAATAATTCCTACAAGGAGGCACAGCAACAATTGGAGGCTATTACGGATAGTGGTTACAAATCGGTGTACGCAGCGGCTTATGGCAATAGTTTTGATGAGGCTGCTGCCCGCAATTACGAGCTATACCAACAGCTAAAACAATACAAAGCACAGGACAGCCTAAAGCAATTTAGCTCGGTAGGAAGTGTAGTATTGCCGTTGGCAGAGCAACAAAGGCGTATTGACCGCTGGCAATCGTTCTGGAGTGCAGAGCGCAAAGCACAATTGCGCGACAATCTCGTTGCTTATGGGCGTGCATTGGGTTTCAAAGAACATACTTACGAGCCTTTTTTGGAGCATTTAGAGGTTGTTCCCTCTACTTTACACACACTTGCTGATTACAAAGCACTTACGGCTATCCCTTTTGAGGACTTTATTACTGAGAAAGACGGTTTTTACACTATTGCTAACCTGATAAAAGTTACCGATGCCCAACGTTCTGCATTTATACGAGGCATAGAGGCTAAAGGAAGTGCTATCGCTATTGACCGCAAGAACCTAAGTGAGACTTTTTTAGGTAAGCTAAAAGACGATATATTGCTACTTGTAAATTATTCATCTGTTGCTATTTTTTTGATTTTGCTATTATTTTTCAGGCGTATAGAGTTGGCATTACTCACCCTTATCCCTATTGCAATTACAGGGGTTGTAACTTCGGCAATAATGAGTTGGGCAGGGATAGAGTTCAATGTATTCAGTATGATTGTTTGTACACTTGTGCTGGGTCATTCGGTTGATTTTAGTATTTTTATGACTTGTGCGCTGCAAAAAGACTACACTGATGGCAAAAATGAATTGCCTGTATATAAATTATCGGTAGTATTGGCTTCTATCACTACTTTTTTGGCTATAGGTACGCTTATTTTTGCCAAACACCCCGCACTAAAATCAATAGCAGGGGTATCGGTGATAGGTATTTTTACAGCATTGGTAATTACTTTTGTATTCTATCCTACTATTTTTGGTTTTTTCATCAGTAATAGACCACGCAAGGGGCTTTCTCCTATCAGTTTGCGTTTGTTGCTTTACAGCATCTGCTCTATGTTGTACTATGTAGTGTTATCGGTAGTATTATCTAATATAGGCAGATTGTTGTTACTTTTCACACCCAAACGCACTTTGTGGTTGCGGCGTTGTGCTGCTTGGCTTACTACTTCGGTGCTTTACAGCAATATTTTTGTACGAAAACGAGTAGAAAACCCTCATAAAGTAACATTAAACGAGGCTTCTGTAGTGATAGCCAACCATAGTTCGTGGCTTGATACGCTCGCGATAGGCTTATTTACTTACAAAATAAGTTATATGGTGAACAAGTGGGTGTACAATTCGTTAGTTTTTGGCAAATATGTGCGTGCTATGGGCTTTTTTCCTGCTACTGAAGGCATAGAACGTGTGATGCCGCAGGTAGAAGCTAATCTTAAAGAGGGGATTTCGGTAATGATATTCCCTGAAGGCAAACGCTCGGAAAGCAACCAGATACACCGATTTCATCAGGGGGCTTTTTACATTGCTCAGCAATGCCATACGCCTATAGTGCCTATTTATATACACGGAGCTTCAGAAGTGCAGCCTAAGGGCGATTTTGTTATTTACGATGGTGCTATTACGGTAGTAGTGGGAGCGCCTATAAACCCCAATGCGCCAGAATGGGGCGACACAACACGCGAACAAGCTAAGCGCATAGGAGCGTATTTTCGTGAGCAATTTGCCGCCTTGCGCAAACGATTAGAAGGAGTTGACTATCTGAAAGAAAAACTATTATTGAACTACTTATATAAAGACCCTGCCGTAGTGGCTGCCGTAAAAGCTGATTACGAACTACACAAAGAAGAATACTACCAGCTGAGCCGAAGTTTGCCCACCAAAGGTGCCATAGTGCGACACGCTGATGACTACGGGCAAGTGGATTTCTTGCTTCTGATTACCCACCCCGAACGCGAAATAACTACTATCATTGAAGACGACTACAAGCGTGCAGTAGCTGAGCAAAGCTATATTACGCGCATCAGGAAGTTGCGATACTTAAGTAGGTGATATTTTACAAATGACTTTTGTAGAGAGTAAAAATGCTCCCACTCAGAAATATGTAACCTGTCATTTTTGCTAATTCTCCAATTTGCTAATTTGCTAATTAGCTAATTTTTACTATCTTTGCCCTCAAAAAAAATATGTGTATGAAAAAAGTACTTTATCTAACGCTGCTATTTGGCAGCTATTTCGCTACAGCTCAAGAAGTAGAGAAAAATGAGCCCAACCAAAATGAAGTAGTTACTGCAACTACTGAAGATGTAACGCCCATAACCGAACCTGCTAAAACCGAAAATACTGAATACGTGAGAAAACGCAAGCGTTTGTTTTATCAAGGTGAAATGGGCTGGGTTATGCCTGTAAAAGGGGCTGCTAAAGAATACTACTATCTGCAAAATCGCCTCAACCCCGATGAATATTTCTATACCTCTAGAAATATTGAGGAAACTCCTATTCTCTATAATGATTTTAGTGTGAACTATCAACTACTAAAGAAGCTGAGTTTCGGTGCCGTAATAGGCATAGGGCATTTCAATAACCCTATGGCAATAGGCTTAAAATACGGTGGAATTGTGCGCTTCAACTTTATAAAAGAAAACCCAGGCGGTTTGTTTTTGCAGCTAAATA
Organism: Capnocytophaga sp. oral taxon 332 str. F0381; assembly: GCF_000318275.2. Classification (NCBI taxonomy): domain Bacteria; kingdom Pseudomonadati; phylum Bacteroidota; class Flavobacteriia; order Flavobacteriales; family Flavobacteriaceae; genus Capnocytophaga; species Capnocytophaga sp. oral taxon 332. The sequence goes on along the minus strand of NZ_KB291342.1, from coordinate 25,760 downwards.
GTTTGTTGCCCATAGCCTCTTTTGATGGCTTAAAAGAGCCTGCTGAATTGCGATTTGGGGTGAATGTACCCATTATGATAAGAAAGTATTATAGTATGAGCCTTTCTATGCATACTTCTTTTATAGAATATGAAACAACAGGACGGTATAACAATAATACAATAGAATACAGAGGCATTGGCTTTGGTTGTAATATACGTTTTTAAACAACAACAAATGCCTCACGTACACCCCCTGAACATTTACTAACTGCTCTACACCTAATATTACTAAAGAATTTTGCCAAAAAAAGTGTATTTGCCTAAAATAATTTGTACCTTTGCGGCAAGATAAAATAATAATAATTTTGAGGTATTTTATTACATATATACTTGTTATTATCACTTTTACAGCTTGTAATTGGCAGGAAAAGAAAAATAAAGTAAAACCCTTTTCTTTTCCTGACAATGCCGAGCTGATTTTTCATATCAATCACAAAGATAATTTTTTAAGTGCTATTACCAATAATACACTCTGGAAACAACTCCCCCCTCATACATTTCACTTGCACGAAATGAAGCTTATAGAGAGTATGCCCTCTGATGTAGATATTTGGGTAGCAATTGATAACCATCAGCGGTTTGTAGCAATTACCCCTATAACAGAAAAAGATACTATAACCGTGTGGAAAGGAGCTAATAACACTCTACAGAAGCAGGCGCAGTTTGGCAAGGAATGGTTCTACACACTTGTTAATAATTACCTTATCATAAGTGATAGCAATAAAATAACCGACTATACGCAGCCTGCCAATACTCCAAAAAGTGCTAAACAACAAGAACTTCAACAGCTACAGACTCTTGCTTCTACCGATTGTGTAGCAAATTGGTTTGTACCTACTACCCTTGCAAATCACTATTTCAGTCAGTATTTTGAACAGAACATACTTACCACCTTACCCCAATGGGTAGCTTTTGATTTGTATTTAGATGATAATAGCTTCAGGTACAGTGGCATTACCAGCATAGGCAACCAAAACGAATCACACCCTTTGCAACATACAACACCTTACCCTAATAGCCTCGCCGACCTAATCTCTGCGCGTACGCTGGCGCTTACTATTTATTCTTTTGAAGATGCCAATCGTATAGTGCAAAACGATAGCTTGGCTCAAAATGGTATCTTTGAGGAAGCTATTAATGGCGTTGCTTTTGCCAAAACAATAGATGGTGAATTTGCTATAGTTCCTACTTATGACACCGACCAAGCCTTGGATGGGCTGCCCATACTCTCAGAAGACTTCAAATATAACTTTCCTATATACGACCTTGGCGAACAACCTTTGGTGTTTTTTAGGATTTTCAACCCCCATTTTAGTCCAAAATATGTGGGAGTATATGAAAAACATTTGGTATTTGCACCTACCAAAGAACTTTTGGTATCGGTAGTGAATGATATGCAGCGGGGCTATGTGTTATCGGCAAACAAGGCTTATCAGCTGCTGGCAGAAAGCAGTGCTTCTTCAGCAAGTATTACTAAGATAGCAAACCTTTACGACCAAACTTCTTTTGCTAACAAACATCCTTTTGTAGCCGAACATTACCGCTGGGCTCTTTTCCAGCAAACCATACAAAATGATTATTACGTGCTGAACTTCGTATGCCAACGACAAACCCAACAAACACTTACCAACGAAATGCGAGAGCAGTTTCGCTTTACTGTAGATGACCAATTGGTTACCCCCCCGATGTTGCTCACCAACCATCGCACCAAACAGCTTGAAATAGCAGTGCAAGATGTGAATAACGAACTTTACCTCATAGACAATAAGGGGTCTCTACTTTGGAAGAAAAAATTAGACGGCAAAATACAAGGTGAGATACAGCAGGTAGATTTGTTTAAAAACGGATTCTTGCAGATGATATTCTCTACTGAAAAAACCGTGTGGGTATTAGACCGCAATGGCAATGTAGTACCTCCTTTCCCATTACACTATAAAAACAATATCACGCCAGTAGAAGTGTTTGACTATGACCAAAATAGAGAATACCGCTTTCTATTTGCCGAAAACCAAACGCTTCACCTTTTAGATAGAAAAGGACAGCCTGTAAAAGGTTTCTTCCAGCGCAGTAATGGGCTGCCACTATTTACACCCCAGCATTACCGCATAGGCGATAGAGATTACCTCATATACCCTTCCAAAAACGGAGTGTTCAACATTCTGCACCGCAATGGCGAGAATCGCATTACAGTGAAAGACCGTTATGAATTTTCTAAAAACCCACCGGCGGTAATAAACAATCTCTTTACCTTTGCTACCGAAGATGGCTATTTGGTATCTATAGACGAAAAAGGTGGGGTAAAAAAAGAGAAAAAAGGCTATGTGGCGCCGTTCTATTGGGGTGCTAATCGCTATACGCGCTATGCACTTACAGGAAACCTACTCATCTTCGGTTGGCGCAAAATAGAACTGTTGGACGGCAAGTATATGCGTCCGCAGCTTTTCCGCTTGCGAGGAATGAATTATATAGCCGTAACCGATACTAATATCCAAAAAACCTATCTGTATGACGAAAAAGGCGAATTGGTGAAAGACTTCCCCGTAGAATCAGCAAACCAAATAGCTATAGACATCAATACCGATAAACAAATGTGGATAGTAACCGAAAAAACGCCTACTGAAATAGTAGTATATACATTTTAAAGAAAATGAAAACAGCAGTTATTATAGGATTAGGGCTTATAGGAGGCTCATTGGGTTTAGAACTAAAAAAACGATTGAACTATAAAATTTTAGGTATAGACAACAATGCTGCCCACTTGCAAAAAGCAATAGAATTGGGCATAATAGACGACGAAGCTACCTATGAGGCTATCGCTACTGCAGAACTTGTGATAGTAGCAGTACCTGTAAATCATATAGCAGCAGTAGTGTGCAAGGCGTTAGACTATGTAGGCGAAAATACCTTGGTGATGGATGTAGGCTCGGTAAAAAACAGTATATGCAAGGCAGTAGCCGCACACCCACACCGCAAGCACTTTGTAGCCGCACACCCTATGGCAGGAACAGAACATTCAGGTCCTGAAGCTGCTATTTACGACCTTTTTGACGGCAAAGTAATGGCTTTGTGTGAAATAGATGATAGCGGATGGCAGTTCTACGACCGTGCTATTGATATAGCCAAAGCACTGAATATGAGAGTGAAGATAATGCACGCCGAGAATCACGACCTGCACACAGCCTATGTATCGCACCTTTCACACGTAAGTTCCTTTATGCTGGGAAAAACAGTATTGGAAATAGAGAAAGACGAATCACAAATATTCGATTTAGCAAGTACAGGTTTTGCCTCTACCGTACGCTTAGCAAAAAGTGACGCCCAAATGTGGTGTCCTATATTCTTAGAAAACAAAACAAACGTACTAAAAGCACTTGATGAATATATAAAAAACTTGCAAGAGTTCAGAACGATGATAGCCGAAGAGCAAGCCGAAGCAATCCACAAAACAATACACGATATAAACTATATCAGAAAAATACTGAAATAAAACAACTTTCACCTCTTAGCCATTAGATAAAAAATGAAGAAAATAGTCGTTTTTTTGAGAGATAGCAGAACACTCACTTTTGTGGTTTGTTTGGTAGTTACCTTATTCCTATGGACACCAATGAAACTCTCTAAAAACCTATTGCGTGAGCTATCAGTGCCTGTGGTAATCACAAACTTACCAGCTGATAAAGTCCTAATACCCTCCCCCGAAAACAATTATATGAAACTCCTTGCCGAAGGTAATGGCTTTGCCTTGCTTAAAGCCTATAGCCAGAATCCCGTACTTCACATAGATTTTCAGGACTTGCAGCCCATAGATACTCATTCCTACTGCCTCACCAAAAACGGTAAAGACAAGCTCAATAACAGCTACTTGTCCAACTTCAGAATACGCACAGTAGTTAACGACACCCTACAGCTAAACCTATCTCCTAAGCACACCAAGCGCGTGCCCGTGCAAGTACAGCTAAACGTAGAGTACGCCAAAGAATACCAACTTACAGAACTGCGCATAGAGCCCGACTCGGTAACCGTATCGGGAAGCAAAGCGGTCATTGATACCCTCAGGGCAATTACTTTCACCTACCACCAAAGGCGTATTGCCAAAGAAAATTTCAGAAAAGACTATCCCTTGAAAAATACCCCATTGCTGCATTACAACACTCACAAAGTGGCTATGCAAGCTTTTGTAGATAAAGTGAGCGAGCAACTCCTGCGAGTGCCCGTGCAGGTAATAAATACCCCCGCAGGCAGTCAGGTAAAGGTCTTCCCCAATGAAATTACACTCCTCTGTACAGGCGATTTAGAACTGCTAAAAACACTTACACCCAATGACGTTAGCGTAACTGCCAATGTAGCCGAAGCCTCAGGAGATAATCGTATCCCCTTACGCCTTACTACCAAGGCAAAAAGAGTAAAAATATCCTTCTTCAATGAAACTACAGTAGATTTTTTAATACGGAAAGAATGAAAATAATAGGACTTACAGGCGGTATAGGTAGCGGCAAAAGCACCATAGCCAAAGAATTTGCAGCAAGAGGTATCCCCGTATATAATTCTGATGACGAAGCTAAAAAACTCATAGCAACCAATGCTCAGCTGCGCCAGCGCATTACAGAAACCTTTGGCGAAAATGCTTATATCAATGGGCAATACAACAAAGCCTATATCGCACAAATTGTCTTCAATGATGCCAATCAATTAGCGAAACTAAACGCTATAGTACACCCTGCCCTCGCTTTGCACTTCCAGCAGTGGGCAAAAGCACAGCACACCCCCTATGTGATTAAAGAAGCAGCCATACTTTTTGAAAGTGGCAGCTATAAAGATTGTGATTTTATCATCACAGTTGTAGCTCCCGAAGACCTACGCATAGCACGAGTTATAGCACGCGACTATTGCACCCAAGCCCAAGTAAAAGCCCGTATGGCACAACAATGGACAGATGCACAACGCATAGCCCTATCTAATGCCGTAATAGAAAACATAGATTTAGAAAAAGCAAAACAACAAGTAGAGAGAATTGTGAAATGTGAATTATGAAATTTATTCAGAAAAAATACCTCATCATATCCCTTTTAATAGCAATATTCATAGCAGCTGCCAGCCTGCTCTATACCTATTTGATGCAAATAGGCGTAGATGAAGGCTACGAACCCGTACAGCCCATACACTTCTCCCATAAAATACACGCAGGCGACAACCAAATAGCCTGCCAATACTGCCACGCAGGCGCACGACAGGGTAGGGTAGCAGGAGTTCCCGCCTTGCGCACCTGTATGGGATGTCATAAAGTAATATCCCAATATGAAGGTGCTGAAGATACTACCAAAGGCTATACAAAAGCTTTTTATACAGCCGAAATAAAAAAACTATACAAAGCTGTAGGCTGGGACGAACAACGTTTCCGCTATACCGATAAAACTGATGAATTTACGTGGGTACGCATACACAACCTCCCCGATTTTACTTACTTCAACCACTCACAACACGTACAAGTAGCCAAAATAGATTGCCAACAGTGTCACGGAGAGGTACAGCAAATGGAACGTATGCAGCAACACGCACCGCTGACGATGGGGTGGTGCGTAGAATGCCACCGCAAGACAATGCCCACCCAAAGTGCCTATTACACCCAATACGAGCAAGTGCATAAAGAATTAGCCCAAAAAATGAAAGTAGCCAAACTAACAGTTGCACAAATTGGCGGCTTGGAGTGTGCTAAATGTCACTACTAATACAGCGAACCCTGAGCGAACCTTGAGCGAAGGATGAGCGAAGGATAAGCGAAGGATAAGCGAAGGATAACCATTAATCATTACATTACCATTATGCTTATAAAATCTGTTTTTTGGGCAACATACTGCATAGGCTGCGGACGTATGCTCCGCGATAACGAACACTTCCTCTGCCTCCATTGCCGCGAAACGCTACACGAAACCAATTATCACCAAACACCCCAAAACCCCTTGTATCAGCTCCTATCTTCACATTGCAAGTTACAGGCAGCTACCGCATTGTTTTTCTTCGAACAAGGAAATTTGGCACAACATTTGATACATCAATTGAAGTACTACGGCAAAGAATATATAGGCGAATATATAGGAAAATGGTTGGCACTACGCCTGCAACAAACACCCGCCTTTGCCTCCTGCCAAGTAGTTGTACCCGTGCCTATGCACCCCCAAAAGCTCCGCAAGCGAGGTTATAACCAAGTAACCCTATTTGCCAAAACATTAGCAAAAACAATGGGCATAGCGTATAACGCACAAGTACTGATAAAACAAACCTCTAATACCACCCAAACCCATAAATTCGTTTGGAAACGCTATAACGATAGCAATCATATATTTGCCTTGCAACAGCAAGAACAACTTGAAGGGAAACACCTATTGCTGGTAGATGATGTTATCACCACAGGCTCTACTATAGAACGTTGTTACGAACAACTTTGTCATATAGAAGGAGTACATATAAGCGTAGCCTCTATGGCTTGTGCCATATTGTAAAACAGTAACTTTAATAAATTCAAACATATGAAAAACACATTGAAACTTATGGCAATGGCAGCAATGTTTGCTTTTGGAGCAAGCGCAACTGCCGCAACTTTTTCAGCTAATACAACTATGAGCGTAGCTTACGACCAAGACGGTAATGCAAACGCAACAGTGAAAAAATCTTGCGATAAAGACGGCGAGAAAAAATCTTGCTGCAAAAAAGACGGCGAGAAAAAAGAATGCAAAAAAGACGGTGAGAAAAAATCTTGCTGCAAAAAAGATGCTAAAGATAAAAAGTCTTGCGACAAAAAAGCAGCTGAGCAAAAATAATCACAACACACACTTTGGCAAACTTCAAAAGTTTGCCAAAGTTGGTTATAATCAACTTTTTTGTATCTTTGCCCATTAATTAACCTTACAGCACATAACTTTTGCCTGAAGAGGCTAAGAAAGCACTAATGGAAAAAATATAAGCCCCAAATACTAAAAGATTTAGAACAGCAAGCTAAACAAGTGGGCGGATACGGAGGTATGGATTTTATTATGGACTATAGGCTGGTGTACTGCTTGCACAATGGGTTGCCCGTAGCTATCCCCGATTTTACACGTGGGGCGTGGCAAAAACAAAAAGGCTACATAATGAGAAAATTAGCAAATTAGAAAATTAGGAAATTAGGAAATTAGAAAATTGACAATGAAGATATTTACCTGTTTACTGATACTTACAACAAGCTTACTAATAGGCTGTAGCAATGATACTTTGCCAAAACCCAAAGGAGTTTTGCGCTTAGATTATGCCCCCGCTACCTATCACTCTATTACACAGCTGGCAAACTGCCCTTTCAGCTTTCAGGCAAATGACATTTCCGAACTAAAATACAAACCCCACTCCTGCGATTTGAACATAGAATACCCCACAATGCGCGCTACTATCTATCTAACCTATAAAAACGTAGATAACAACATACGCAAACTGCTTACAGATGCGCAAAATTTTACCTACGGACATACTATAAAGGCAGATAACATTGCTTCCAACGTTTTTGAAAACGACACCACTCGTGTATATGGGCGTTTTTATCAAGTGTATGGCAATGCCGCTTCACAAGCACAATTCTATGCCACCGATAGCGTAAAACACTTTATATCAGGCTCCGTTTATTTTAGGGCAATTCCCAATTACGACTCTATACAGCCCGCAAGTGCTTATTTAGAAAAAGATGTCAGGAAAATAATGGAAAGCCTACAGTGGAAATAAAAAACCGTGAATATTGTGATTTAAAAATATTGTTGTATATTTGCAACCTAAAAAAATAATAAAAAGATGAGTTTACAAGCTAAAGTAATGGAAGAGCTAAAAGAGGCTATGAAAGCGAAAAATACAGTTGCTTTAGAGTCTTTACGAGCTATCAAATCTGCAATATTATTAGCCAAAACTGAGGCAGGTGCTACAGAAGAATTAACAGAAGCTGATGAGCTGAAGTTATTGCAAAAGTTAGTAAAACAACGCAAAGACAGTGCTGCACTTTACAGCGAGCAAGGGCGTGAAGATTTGGCGCAGCCTGAATTGGCACAAATGGCAGTGATAGAAAAATTCTTACCAAAACAGCTTACCGAAGAAGAAATTATAGCTGCAGTAAAAGGCTTTATAGCCGATGTAGGAGCTACAACTGCTAAAGATATGGGTAAAGTAATGGGAGTAGCAAGTAAAGCATTGGCAGGAAAAGCCGATGGCAAGCTTATCTCGGAAATCGTGAAAAAGCTCTTAGCGTAAAAATATAGAGGCGGCCGCATAGTTCAACTGGATAGAACATCAGATTTCGGCTCTGAGGGTTAGGGGTTCGAATCCTCTTGCGGTCACAAAAAGACTACTGTCCCTAAAGAAAGTTTTTAGAAAGTACAATTACACCATACACTTTGGCAAAACTTTAAGCTTTGCCAAAGTTTTTTTATATACACCTCACCCTTTGCCAAATACTTTCTACATTGTAGGAGTAAATTGCTATTTGCCCTTACAAAACAAGACTTCTGCGGACTGTATGTGGAATAAGAGTGAAAAATAAATTTGTATATCTTAGAAAAAATCATTAGCTTTGTACCCTTGAAAGGCTAAAAAACTTATTTGATATGGATTTAAAAAAATATATTATTGCTTCATTAACGGTTTGTGTATCAACTTTTAATACAGTTATTGCACAGAATGCCGAAGGAGCTCATAAAGACACCATCAGGAATAAAAATATTTCAATAACAAATAAAACAGAAGGGCTTAATAAGCTGAATGACAACCCAAAAGCTAAAAAATACGATGAAAAATGGCTACAAGAGTTGTCAAATTCCGATCTTTTCTTCCAAATGAGTGAAGATGTAGCGGCTGTACCTACCGATGTGGATTATAACGAACTTCCTACCGAGGTGCTAAAAGAACGATTGGAGAAACTCAATGAAAAAACGCCTTTTAATATTGAATACAACCCCGTATTGGAACAAGTTATAAAGTCGTTTTTGAAAAACAGACGCTCCTCATTGGAACGCCTAATGAGCTTGAGTGATTACTACTTTCCTATGTTTGAACAGGAAATGAGTAACCAAAGAATTCCGTTGGAAATTAAATATTTAGCAATAATAGAGTCGGCTTTAAATCCTAAGGCACGTTCAAGAGCAGGAGCTACAGGCTTATGGCAGTTTATGTATGCTACAGGCAAAAGTTACGGGCTGGAGGTGAATAACTATGTAGATGAGCGTTGTGACCCTTTACGCGCTACCAAAGCCGCAGTACGCTACCTCAATGAACTTTATAAAATATTCGGCGATTGGGATTTGGTATTGGCTGCCTATAACTCAGGGCCTGGTAATGTAACCAAGGCTATGCGCCGCTCCAACGGAAAAACAAATTATTGGAATCTACGCCCCTATCTTCCTAAGGAAACAGCAGGTTATGTGCCCGCTTTTTTGGCAACGCTTTATATTTTTGAATATGCCAAAGAACACGGCTTTAAACCCCAAAAGCGCACCAATCACTTGTTTGAAACCGATACTATTAGGGTAAAACAAGCTATACCTTTTAAAAATATTGCCGATATTACAGGGATGAGTATCCAAGATATACAGTTTTTTAATCCTTCGTACCAGTTGGATGTGGTGCCTTATGTAGAAGGGCGTAATTACGCTTTGAGATTGCCTATTTCGGAGGTAGGAAAGTTTGTTGCTAATGAAGAGACTATTTATGCTTATTTGAACGAAGAAAAAGCAAAACGCGAAAAACCACTTCCCGAAGTCTTAACAGGCGACCAATACAAATCATCATCTAAAAAAATCACTTATACAGTCAAGAAAAGTGACAATTTAGGTAAAATAGCTACTCGCTATGGGGTGAGTGTTTCAAGTATCAAGCGTTGGAATAGGATTAAAGGAAAGAGTGTACGGGTAGGACAACGCCTCGTAATTTATAAATAATGAAAAAAAAACGTGCCTTGCTAAAACTCTTAGGAGTATTTTCGCTGGTGCGAGGGTATAATATAGCATTTGTGTGTGTAGCGCAGTATTTAGCAGCTATCTTTGTACTGTCGCACAAGAGTTGGCGTGAGGTAGTGTTTGATGACTCTTTACTGATGCTTGTAATAGCAGGGGCTTTGGCAATAGCAGGAGGTTATATTATTAATGGTTTTTACGATAAAGATAAAGACCTGATAAATAAACCACTGAAAACAATGATAGACCTGCTCGTAAGCCAAAACACACGCCTAACGCTTTATTTCTTGCTAAATTTTCTTTCAGTAATTGTAGCGAGCTACGTATCTTTTAGAGCTGTATTGTTCTTCTCGGGCTATATATTTGCAATGTGGCTATATTCACATCGCATTAAAAAGTTACTGTTTTTAGGAAATATCACTTCGGCAGTACTTTCTATAATTCCCTTTTTTGCAGTGTTTATTTACTATCGTCAGTTTGATACTGTTATTTTCTTCCACGCTATGGTAATTTACCTGCTAATGCTGATACGAGAATTTACAAAAGATTTGCAAAACATTAAAGGCGATTTAACGCACAACTACGCTACCATAGCCGTAGTATATGGAGAACGCTATGCAAAAGTAATGATAACCCTGATGGTATTGCTTTGCTTTATTCCTGTGTATGTGCTTATTAACTATATGAGTGTAGGTAGGCTGGTGTATTTTTTTGAGTTTATGGTGTTTTACCTACTACTATTTGTAATAGTGCTGTGGAGTAGCCAAAAACAAGTGCATTACGCTTGGCTATATGTGGCTATAAAAGTGCTTATAGTTATGGGTGTATTTGTACAAGTATTAGGAAATATGCGAGCGTGAGCAAAAAAAAAACTTTTTTTCTTTTTAATTAAAATAAAAGTTGTATTTTTGCCGAACTTTTAATGAAAATTATAAATATGGCAACTTATAAGAAAAACAACAACAGACCTAATAGAAACAGACAAGTTGAGAACTTAGACGAAGAACAAGAACAACAATTGCATACCGAAAGTACTACTGCAGAGGTGTTTGATGCTCTTGATTTAGGAGCTTCAAAATCAGAAGATTTTGTTCGTAATAATCAAAAAACAATTATCGGGGTACTGATAGGGATTGCAGTTATAGGATTAGGCTATTTGCTTTATCAACAATTTGTAAAAGCACCTAACGAACAAAAAGCAGCTAATGAGTTTTTCTTTGCTCAACAGTTTTTTGACGAAGCTATGCAAGCTACCAATGCCAAAGAGCGTGACTCTCTTTTCAATGTATCTATCAATGGCGGTGGTGGTAAATATGGCTATAAGCAAATTGCCGAAAACTACAGCGGTACCAAAGCTGCCAACCTTGCTCAATACGGTATGGGTATGGCTTATATGCGCTTGGCAGACTATAATAACGCTATTACACACCTAAAAGCTTTTGATGCCGATGATGATGTGCTGGGTGCTTTTGCTTATGGTAATATAGGCGATGCATACTTGCAACAGAAAAATAATGCTGAGGCATTGAACTACTATAAAAAAGCTTTTGAACATAGCAATAACGACTTTATTACTCCTTTGTACTTGAAAAAGGCTGGTATTGTAGCAACTCTTTCAGGTAAAAAAGAGGAGGCTCTTAAATATTACGAGCGTATAAAAGACGAATTTCCTGCTTCTGAAGAAGCTCGTACTATTGATATATTCATCGGAAAAATAAGTGAATAATTAAAGAAATAAGACCGTAGTGGCAACAGAAAATAAAAATTTATCAAATTACGATAAAACAGTAATCCCAAATGCGAAAGCACTTCGCTTTGGGATTATTACTTCGCAGTGGAATGAACGCGTAACCTATGGTATGCGCGATGGTGCTATTGCTACCCTAAAAGATTGTGGAGCAATAGAGGAGCACATTACCTGCTGGGAAGTACCTGGTAGCTTTGAGCTGGTGCACGGGGCTAAACGAATGCTCAGTACGCTTGCCGTTGATGCTATCATTGTGATAGGCTGCGTAATACAAGGCGAAACAAAACACTTTGATTTTGTATGTCAAGGTGTTACTCAGGGTATCGCTCAGCTGAATGCTGCACAAAGTGAAGTGCCTATTATTTTTTGCGTCCTTACCGATAACACTATGCAACAATCACTTGACAGGAGTGGCGGTAAGTTGGGAAATAAAGGGGTAGAAGCAGCTATTACAGCTATAAAAATGTCCGTTTTAGGTAAAAAAATGGAATAATTTTTGAGGATATATAAGGAAAAAGACTATATGGGACGACTATTGATATTGTTTTATCTGTTGCTATTGCCTTTTACCTTAGTTATTGCTCAGCCTCGCGATACGTTATTTGTATTTGATAAGGAGTTTTATACAGGCGATACAATACGGCTTACAGAGGTGAATCTGTTTGGTAAAGAACGTTCTTTTAGCGATTTAGAGGCTCAAAAACGTTACTTGCTATTGCAACGCCGTGTAAAGAAGGTATATCCTTATGCCAAAATGGCTGCTGATAGACTGAGTGTAATGCAGCATACTATGGACACGATGCAGCGCGCTCGTCAGAAAAAAGTGTATGTAAAGCGCACACAACGTTATATAGAGGAACATTTCACTGATGAGCTAAAAAAATTATCGCGCTCACAAGGGCGTATCCTCATAAAATTGATTCATAGACAAACAGGGCGTACGGCTTATGACCTTGTGCGTGATTTGCGTAATGGCTGGAATGCTTATTGGTATAATAAAACGGCTTGGTTGTACGATTTGTCACTGAAAAAAGGCTACGACCCAATGAATGTAGAAGAAGATTATTGGATAGAGGAAATTCTGCTGCGTGCTATTAGTTCGGGTGAATTGGAAGAGCAAGTCCCTGCCTTGCGCTATGATTTTACAGAACTTACACAACGCCGTTGGCAACGACTAAAAGAAAACAGTCATTAGTTGCTGAGAAAAACATCAAAAAAACCACCAAAATATGAGAACCTTTACTTTCTTCATTTTGTTTTTTGCCATCACACTTTCTGCTTTTGGAAAATCTGTGAATTTTGACACCGAATTTTATACTACAAAGGTGCGAGATAGCGTTGTGCCTTCACTAAAAGACGCTAATGAAGAAGCAAGAGCAACGAGTAAACGCCTTTTGGAGCGGGAAAAGAAGCTGAAAAAGATTGTAGATAGCTTGCTAAGGGCAAAATTCAAAGTAGAATTATTAGAGAAAAAGCCGTATATTATAAGACAGATGAAAAGAGTGTACAAAGTGTATCCTTACGCTGTAATAGCGGCTGATAAAATGCGAGTAATTGAAATGGCATTAGACTCGCTTCGCACAAAAAAAGAAAAAGAGCAATATCTTCAGCAAATGCAACAACATATAGAGTTGCAATTTACAGAGCAAATAAAAAATCTTACACCTGCAGAGGGACGCATTCTTCTGAAATTAATACACCGCCAAACGGGAAATACAGCATATCAAATTATAGAAAAATTCCGTAGCCATTGGTATGCTTTTAGTGTAGAAAAAGTGGTAACGATGTTTGATATATCGCTCCTTGCAGAATATAATCCTGAACAAAATGAAGAAGATTTTTGGCTGGAACTTATAGTACAGACAATGGTAGGCAAAGGAAGATTGGCATCTCAAGAACCATTTGTGAAATATAATCTTTGGAAACTTTATAAGCAAAGAGCAAGGCGTAATTGAAAAAAGTTTTTTAACATTTGATTTTTTTGTATTGAGTTTTTTTGTAACTTTGCCCAAAATAAAAAGACAATGGAGTTATATTACGCTTTTTCGGTGATTATAGTATTGGCAGCTGTGTTTTCGTATGTAAATGTGCGTTATGTGAAATTGCCAATGACGATAGGTATTATGGTGATTGCTATGATAGTATCGGTGGGAATACGACTTTTTGGAGGTGATATTTTTGCAGGACTTACCCATAGATTGGAATCATTATTACAGGGCTTTGATTTTACCGAAATATTGATGGGTGCGATGCTTAACTTCTTACTTTTTGCAGGGGCGTTACACATTAATATATCAGATTTGAAAGCGTTTAAATTGCCTATTATTACTTATGCTACAGTGAGTGTAGTGCTATCGGCTATCTTTATATCGCTTTTGCTTTACTATATAGCCCCTTTGGTGGGGATTGAAATTCCTTACTTATACTGCTTGCTCTTCGGAACACTTATTTCTCCTACTGACCCTATTGTGGTGCTTGGTGTATTAAAACAAGCCAAAGTACCCAAACGTATTGAGGCAAAAATTACGGGTGAATCGCTCTTTAACGATGGGGTAGCGGTAGTAATGTTTGCTGTAGTACACCGCTTGGCTACCGATGCGACTTTTGAACCTTCTTTCAATGCAATTACTAAGTTGTTTTTATTAGAAGCTGGAGGGGGTATTTTCTTGGGGGTACTATTAGGCTGGATAGCTTCTCAAATGATGAAAGCTGCCAACGACTATCACGTGAGCGTGTTACTCACACTAGCCGTGGTAATGGGTGGTTTTTTAATAGCAAAGGCTTCGCACGTATCGGCTCCTTTGGCAATGGTGATAGCAGGGCTTTTCATAGGAAATGTAGGTAAAAAGGAAAGTAGCGAAGAAAATAAGGATTACTTAGAGAAGTTTTGGGCGATAGTGGACGAAATAATGAATGCTATATTGTTTTTATTTATAGGTTTCGAGATGTTGTTAATAAACAATTTAGTAGGACAGTTTTTGCTGGGAGCAGTAGCTATTATAGTTTGCTTATTGGGGCGTGCGCTGGCTATTTATATTCCTGCAAAAACTATTTTGCGCAAAGTGAGTACCTACTCTCGTGGCTCATTGATTACTATGGTGTGGGGGGGCATCAGAGGCGGTGTTTCTATTGCATTAGTGCTCTCTATGAAATCAGATAATTTTGCAATAAAAGAAACACTATTGCAGGTAACTTATATAGTAGTATTGTTTTCTATTTTGGTACAGGGACTTACCGTGGGTAAGGTAGCTTCTAAGGCGTTGTACAGAGATGAGGTGATGGCAAGACTGAGGAGAATAAAAATGCGTCAGCAAAGAAATAGATAAAACGAATACTACCTGAATAAACCGAAGATAAGATGCAGAAAGATAAAGGATTGGTAAGTGCTAAAGACCTTGCTACTGCCATTAATATGAATAAAATGGGGGCACTTGGCACTTTGGGTGGCTGGGTGCTGATGAAATTACTTAAGCTGGATAAGCTAAATGCTATTTACAACCGCAATAAGCAGCTGGAGGGTGTTGATTTTCTGAATGCTTTACTTGATGAATTTGAAATAAAATTTGAAATACCCGAAGAGGACTTTAAGAACATTCCTAAAGAGGGTGCTTTTATTACTATATCCAACCACCCATTAGGGGGAATAGATGGTATACTATTATTGAAATTATTGGCAGAAAAGCGCCCTGATTTTAAGATAATTGCTAACTTCTTATTACAGCGCATTAAGCCTCTCTCTCCTTATGTATTGCCTGTGAATCCTTTTGAGGATAGAAAAGATGTGAAAAATAGTGTAATGGGCTTTAAACAGGCAATAATGCACTTGCGTGAAGGGAAGCCGTTAGGGATTTTTCCTGCGGGTGAGGTATCGGTGATTAAAAATAAGGATATAGTGGTAGATAAGCCTTGGGAAGAGGCTGCAATGAAATTAGCACAAAAGGCTAAAGTACCTATAATACCTATCTACTTTCACGCTAAAAATAGTAAATTATTTTACTTTTTGGCAAACTTGAGCGGTACTTTACGTACGGCTAAATTGCCTTCGGAATTGCTTACACAAAAACAACGTACTATAAACGTAAGAATAGGGAAACCTATTACTGTAGCTATGCAGGAAGAGTATAAGCAATTAGATGCATTTACTGATTTTCTACGTAAAAAAACATATATTTTAGCAAATGCTTTTCAGCAGGATAAAAAACTCTTGCCATTGCCAAAAGTGCTAAAAGTAAATAAGTCTGCAGCAACTCCTAAGCAAATAGAAGCTCCTATAGCACCTACACTAATAGAGCAGGAAATAGCCTATATTACCAAGAAAGACTATCGCTTGCTAAAAAATAACAATTATGAGGTGTTTTTAGCCCCTTATGCCGAAATTCCGAATATAATAAAAGAGATTGGTAGGCTTAGGGAAATTACCTTCCGTGAAGTAGGGGAGGGGACTAATGCTTCTTCGGATTTAGATAAGTTTGATACCTATTACCATCATCTTTTTTTGTGGGATAACGATGCCAAACGCTTGGTAGGGGCTTACCGAATGGGGTTGGGTGCTGAGATTTTTCCTAAATATGGTATAGAGGGTTTTTATACCCACGATTTATTCCGCTTTGAACCTGAATTGTATGATATGATGAGCAAAACCATAGAAATGGGGCGTGCTTTTATCGTATCGGAATATCAGCAAAAGCCTATGCCGCTTTTCTTGCTTTGGAAAGGGATTGCACATACTACTTTGCGCTATCCCGAACATTCGTTTTTGTTGGGAAGTGTGAGTATTAGCAATCAGTTTTCAAACTTTTCAAAGTCATTGATGATAGAGTTTATGAAATCGAACTTTTACGACCCTTATATAGCACAATACGTGCGACCTAAAAAGGCGTTTAAAGTGAAGCTAAAGGACGAGGATAAAGACTTTATTTTTGACGAAACCAAAGCCGATTTGAATAAGTTTGATAAAATCATAGATGAATTAGAACCTGGTAGCTTACGCTTGCCTGTACTGATAAAGAAATATATCAAGCAGAATGCTAAGGTTATAGCCTTTAATGTAGATCCGATGTTTAATAACTCTGTAGACGGACTTATGTATATTCGGATTTCAGACTTGCCAGAGAGCACAATGAAGCCTGTAATAGAGGAATTTCAAGCTGAATTGGAAGCAAGAGCTAATAGTAGTGAATAAGAGCCGTATTTGATACGGAATAAGTGTGAGCAAATTAAAATAATAAATTATTTAACAAGTACTACTTTGTATAGTAAAGCCGAAGCAAAAAAACTACGAGAAGACTTTTGGACTTCTTTTGGAAAGTCTTTTCCTTATAAGTGGACACTCTACGATACTAAAATCAAGGATTTTAGTTTTAAGTTTTTATTTGATACCAAAAAAGCACGGGTACTACTTGCTATTGAAGATAGCAATGTAGATACCCGTGCTTTTTATTATAACAAATTGCTGTCATTACAAGCTATTCTTACCAATGATTACCTCCCCAAAGTTGTTTATGATTCTCATTTGGTGTTAGATAATGGTAAAGAAATCAGTGGTGTATATGTAGAATTAGAAGGGGTAAATATTCATAATAAGGCTACTTGGCAACAGACAATGGTATTTTTGTACGATACAATGCTGCAATTTGAAGCCTTTTGGGCTGAGTATAAAGATATCATACAAGAAGAACTATAGTCCTATCTTTTTAAGCTCGCTGATAGTGAGTGCAGGGTTGGGCGCACTAAAAATAAAACTACCAGCTACTAAGGCATCAGCACCTGCTTTGATGAGGGCTTGTGCATTATTGAGGGTAACACCTCCATCGATTTCTATAAGTGCATTAGAGCCCGATTCTACTATGAGTTTTTTAGCTTGCTGCACCTTTTTATAGGTGTTTTCTATAAACTTCTGTCCGCCAAAGCCTGGGTTTACACTCATCAGGAGCACTTCATCTACATTTTCAATAATATCTTCCAATACCGCTACAGGAGTATGAGGGTTAAGAGCTACCCCAGCTTTCATACCTTCAGCCTTAATAGCCTGCAATGTGCGGTGCAGGTGCGTACAAGCCTCGTAATGAACCGTAAGAATGTCGCTACCCAGCTTGGCAAAAGTACTGATGTAGCGATCGGGGTCAATAATCATAAGATGCACATCTAAAGGCTTTTTAGCGTGTTTTTTGATAACTTCAAGCACAGGCATACCATACGAGATATTAGGCACAAATACGCCGTCCATAATATCTATATGAAACCAATCAGCTTCGCTATTATTTACCATTTCAATAGCCTGCTGTAGGTTGCCAAAGTCGGCAGCTAATAATGAGGGTGAGAGTATCATATTTTGATAATTAATGATTAATAAGTTGTTATCCTACACTTCCTTCCAATGAAATCTCTAAAAGTTTTTGGGCTTCTACGGCAAATTCCATAGGAAGTTTGTTCAGTACCTCCTTACCAAAACCATTTACGATAAGCGAAATAGCTTTTTCGGTATCAATACCACGCTGGTTGCAGTAAAAAATCTGGTCTTCACCTATTTTAGAAGTAGTAGCTTCGTGTTCTATCTGTGCAGTAGGGTTTTGAGCCTCTATGTAAGGAAATGTATGAGCTCCGCAGTCGTTACCCATAAGCAAAGAATCGCATTGTGAGAAGTTACGCGCATTTTGGGCACGTGGAATAACTTTCACCAGCCCGCGATAGCTATTTTGTGATTTTCCAGCTGAAATACCTTTAGAAATGATAGTAGATTTGGTGTTATTGCCTAAATGTATCATTTTAGTACCTGTATCAGCTTGCTGAAAGTGGTTTGTAACCGCTATAGAGTAAAATTCGCCTATAGAATTATCCCCTTTTAGCACTACCGAAGGGTATTTCCACGTAATAGCCGACCCAGTTTCTACTTGTGTCCAAGATATTTTAGCGTTTTTCTCGGCTAAGGCGCGTTTAGTAACGAAGTTGTATACCCCACCTTTACCATCTTTATCACCAGGGAACCAGTTTTGAACGGTAGAATATTTTATTTCGCCACCTTCCATAGCAATGAGTTCTACCACAGCCGCGTGTAGCTGGTTTTCATCGCGCTTGGGGGCAGTACAACCTTCTAAGTACGACACGTACGAGCCTTCATCTACGATAAGCAACGTGCGCTCAAACTGACCCGTACCAGCCTGATTGATACGGAAATAAGTAGATAGCTCCATAGGGCATCGCACTCCTTTAGGCACATAACAAAAAGAACCATCCGAGAAAACTGCCGAATTTAGTGCCGCATAAAAATTATCAGTTTGAGGTACAACTGTACCCAGATATTTACGCACCAAATCAGGGTGTTTTTGGATAGCTTCCGACATTGAGCAGAAGATAATACCACGCTCTGCCAATGTTTTTTGGAACGTAGTAGCCACCGATACCGAGTCCATAACCACGTCCATCGCTACCGCAGGTTTTTCCTCTTCTACACCTGCCAATCTCTTTTGCTCTTCTAGTGAAATACCCAATTTTTTAAAAGTGTCCAGCAGCTGAGGGTCTACCTCGTCAAGACTGTTGAGCTTTGGTTTTTGTTTAGGCGCAGAGTAGTAAGCAATATCCTGAAAGTCAGGAGTTTCAAAGGTAACATTAGCCCAATGTGGGGGTACATCCATAGCCTTCCAAGCTCGGTAAGCCTGCAAGCGCCACTCGGTCATCCATTCAGGTTCATTTTTCTTTTTAGATAAGGCTATTACCACCTCTTCACTAAGCCCTTTGGGAAAGGTATCCGATTCTATATCAGTGTAAAAGCCGTATTTATATTCGTTATTTTCTAATTCTTGTTTAAGTTCCTCTTCTGTGTATTTAGCCATTTCTCTGTAGTATGTTATTAATTAAAATAGACAGCCTTGTGTTGCGTAATAAAAACGACTATAATGTCTATTATTGGGTGCAAAGGTAATATTTTAGATTGAATTTAAAATATCTATACGCTTATTTTTTTTGATAAAAGATTGAAAAAACTAATATTACTGTACTATCAGGCTATCTATCAGCTCGTGTACCTTATCGCTATTCCAGCGAGCAATCCCTTGTTTTTCAGCACGTAAGTAGCCGTTTTTGTCTAAGATATACCCCGATGGTATCTCTTCAGGGTCGAAAGGAATGTTTTTTTCTTGCATAATTAGGTAAGTAACCTTAAAGTGGAAATTGCGTTTTTGCATCATCTCCTCTACAGGTGCGGGCAGCTCGTTGGTAATGATATAGAAATCTACTTTGTCTTTATAAGAATCGTACAGTTTTTCCACTGCGTAAAGGTCGGCGATACTGATAGCGCGCCAAGAAGCAAAGTAATACACAAAAGCAGGTTTGCTACCTTTGCTCGCAAAGTAAAATTCCTCATTATTGCGTTCTTTGAGTTTCCAGTTGAAGTTGTATTGTTTTGCCTCGTTGGCAGGAATAATATCTACCCCACTGGCAAAAATACGCTGTAGCAATATCTTGCTTTCGTAGCCTAAAGGAGTAACGAAAAATGAAATAACAAACAGAATTAGTAGCAGGTTTAAGATAGTACTTTTTTTCATTTGGGTTTGTATTTTTTGTTTATTGAAAGTGCTTTATAAATTCCCTCACACGTGCCACCTCCTTCTCACCAGGTGAGGTTTCAAATTTGCTGTTGATATCGAGTGCAAAGATAGGAATTTTTGTAGACAACAAGGCTTTTATTGGCTGAATTTCGCTCAATCCGATGCCACCACTCAGGAAAATAGGTTGCTTATAAGGATAGTTACTCAGCAAATCCCAGTTAAATACAGTGCCGTTGCCCCCGTAGTTTGCTCCTTTGGTATCAAATAAGAAGTAATCGGTAACAGATAGGTAAGGCGCAAGCGGTTCAAAATGAGCCTTATCGCCTATGGCAAAAGCCTTAATAATTGCAAGTCGCGGGTATGCCTGTTTCAGCTGTTGGCAAAACGCAGCAGACTCATCGCCGTGTAGTTGCAAGGTATTGAGCTGATAACTATTTATCTTCTCCTCTATATATTGCAAGGAAGCATTCACAAAAACGCCTACTTTTTGTATAGTATCGGGTAGGGTAGGGAGGCTGCCACTGCAAAAGCGCGGTGAGGGCGGATAGAAGATAAACCCCATATAGTCAGGGTTAAGAGCCGCTATATCACCGATGTTTTGCGGTTGCCTCATTCCGCATACTTTTATTTTTACCATTTGTTACGCTCTCTTATGTTGTGAGATAGCACACTTCAGTGCCAATACACTGCCCAAGTGTACCCCTTCGTGTGAGATGTTGAAGTAAATAGCTTCTTCTATATTGTTCAGTTCGTATTCTATGCCCGTTACATAGTGGTTATAGTGCTGAAAAATCCCCTCATTGTAGTCGGTTTCCAGCTGAGTAACGGTACTGATAAGCAACGTTTTTACCTCGTTAATCTCCTCTTGGGTAGGGATATGCCCATCGGGAACAGTTCCTTTGCGGTAACGCTCTGTAAATTCGGCACTTATGTGCGTAGGCAAACCACTATTGCCATAGCAATACAGCTGCTGGGTAACCACACAATGCGCCAAGTTCCAAAGGATATTATTTTTAAAGCCCGCAGGGATAATAGCCAATTCTTCGGGGGTAAAACTATTGAGCAGCTTGAGCTGTCGCTCGCGTAGTTTTCTGTAGAGTACAAATACTTCTTTCATTTTATAGTTATTTTTTGGTTATGAGTTAAAAATCAAAGTCAAAGTCGTTCAGCTCGTCTAATTTTGAGGTTTCTGTTTCGTTAAGTATTTCTTGAAGTCGTTCAGCTGTAGTCTCTTTGTTAGTGCCCCATAGTTCAGCCAGCAGTTCGCCGATGCTGTTTTTTTGGTTAGGTTCAAAGCTCGCAAAGGCACGGCGCAAGAACACTACCGAGCGCATAAATTGTTCCTCGTCTAATTGTTTGATGTAATTATCCAATTCGCGCCATATTACAGTGCGCGATAGCAGCGCATAGCGGTTACGCCCCGAAAAGCCCTCAAACCAAGCAGCCCCCAAGTCGGCGGGCGTACCTGCCGATAGGCGGCGTGATACCTCACGAGCGCAATCCTCTTCAGTAGCAAGGTTGTGTTCCAAAAGAATAGCAAAGGCAGTACCCGATAGTTTGGTATTCAGGTCATCACGCCACGCAAGGTGGGTGAGTTCTTTTTGCCAAGTTTCGGTATCTACTATTTCGTATTGTTGTTCAGCAATAACTTCCATTATATTCATAGCCTCAACAATAGGTTTTGAAGCTTTATCATCGCAAGTAGCCGCATCGCATAGCAAGAGGGCTGCGCGCAAGAAAAGCTGTTGTAGTATTGGTTTTAGCGGTTCGAGATTAAACTGACGAAGGTCGCCGTATTGTATTAGTACCGATAGCTCTTGGGCAGCAAGAGCCGTTTCGCTAAAGCTGTTGGTATCTACCAAAAGGCGTTGTAAGATAGTGAGAGCATTGGTGAAAATATCGCTCAGCTGGCATTGGCACGCTTGGCGTATGATTTTGGCTACAAGTGCTATATTTTCGCACTCGTTTAGCTGTTCTTTTAAAGAATAAGCAGCTGCAATTTCTAAGGTTTCACCTTTTAGGTTGGCTTCTACAATTTCTATTTCCACCTCGGGCGACCATTGTAGTACCCATTGTTCTGCCCACGAAGCTTTATCTTGTGTAATTTGTTTTTTAGAGGCAAAGTGAATACCCAAAGCCTCTAAGCGGTGTAAGAAAGTAGAGCGATTCAGGTCTATAAACGCTGCTTCTTTAGTTTTTACTTTGATGTTTTCGCGCAAGTCGAGGGTGAGGTCTTGTGCTACTGCCGATTTGTAGTTAGTAAGTTTTAGGCGTTTCAGTTCTTGGTTTACATCTTCCTGCACAGGAGTCTGACTTACGCCCTCGGGCAAGCTACCAATAGCCGTGCCTATATCTACTTTGTTGATAGCTTCAGCCACCCCCGATAGCCCGCCTCCGCCAAAGCAGGTAACCACAGCATCGTGAAGGTCTTCCAGCACAGGGTAAGCGCCCCCTTTCATTGCCGAGAGCACATTGGCAAGGCGTACGGCTTCAATAACACTTGCCGAAGAGGCATTTTGCCCCTGAGCGCGTAGGTGTTGTGCTACTTTAGTGAGGTAGGTAGCCGCCAAATCGTCAAAAGAGTCGTTTTGCATAGCCCGCCACATCAGTTCATAGTAGTAAGGAGCGTTGTTGCCCGCTCCGTAGCCCGTGCGGCTGCTTAGGCGTAAATACGAATAAGGCATTAAGGTAAGTTGCGAAGTAGCTTTGGGCAACTTTTTAAGTTCGTCATCACTCATTGGAGGCAATTCATTTTGTACCCCCATCAGGTGATAAGCCCCCACGATTACCACTATTTCTTCAGGTTTAAACTCTTTTAGAGCTTTTTGTATTTCGCGTTTCATATAAGCCTCACGGATAAGGTTATACGAAAAGTCAAAAGGAGCTTCTTCTTGTTCTTTATCCACTACCATTTTTCGCATTTCTTCAGATTGCAAGGCGAGGGTAGGGGCAAAGGTATTAGGTTGTAAATTGTGTTCGTAGTTGCGTTCCCAATAGTTTTCGTAGTCGGTTTCGCCACTTTGTTCGGCTACTTCTTTGTAAAGTTGGTTGTGATAGCGGTAAAAATTATGAGCTTTTAGGCTTTCCTCTTCATTTTTAGGTTGTTCTTGGCGCAGTTTGAGCATATTTTCCGAAGGAAGGTCTATAAAACGCAGTGTAACCTTCTTTTTTACCCCCCAGCATATCGCTTGGTATTCGGGCGAATATGACGCAAAGGGGTATAGTACCGTTTCTATAGGCAGTTCGGTAGTATAACCCAGCATAGCGATAGGCGGTTTTACGTTTTTTTGAGCGATTTGCGCCATTAGAGGGGTCGCATCGCTGGGACCTTCTATCAAGATGCATTTAGGCTTGTGTTTTTCTAAAAATTCTATGAGGTGGTATGCGGCACTGGGGGAAAGGTGTCGTACCCCAAAATAGTGAATGTTACTCATAATATTCTAAAGTACGTTCTATAATTTGCAGCGGAGTGCCGTTGATGTAAGTAGTTTTGCTTGTCCAATTGCCGTTAGCGTCATATACATAGCTATAAGTAACTATATTTTTTTCTTTTTTAGGTGTTTTTATATGAGCTTCTAAGCTAATACAATCGTTATTTTCGTTGTACTTTCGTTTTACGATGCTTAAAAGTTCTTTTTTACCTCCATAATTGCGTGTAAGTACTAATAAATGTTGTTTGTTGTATTTGTTTTTTTCAGCTTGTAACAAAGAGCCATCATTAGCAAGGTATTTTTTTTCAATAGCGTCTCCTTTTTTGTCGTAAGCATATACAATACTACCTTCTAAAGAGTTCATACGGTAGGTATCTTCTTGGGTAACGTTGCCATTTTCGTCACGTTGGTAGTTGTAGTGGCTTTTTAGAAAGCCCCCAGGTGAGTAAGTAGCTTCTTTAGTGAGGTAGCCTTCGGGCGAATAAGCATACATTGTTTTGTCGGAGTTATAGCGAGACACGATAAGCTGTTTGCCTTCGTGAATATAGTGGTTTTCCATACGCCCATAAAGTTCGCCGTTTTGTAAGAAGAAGCGAGTTTGGGTAGTATAACCTTCGGGGTTGTAGTCTTTTTGGAGGTTATCGAGGTTTGCAATTTTAGCTACCGTATCAAGGTCGGTTTCTATAGCAGCTTTTTTGCCGTTAGCCACAGTATAGGGGATAGCGCGCAAGCTTTTTACTTTGCCTTTGAGGTTGCTAAGTTGTAGGTCGGTAGTAGGGTAGTGCATATTTTGTGCAGATACACTTGTAGCGATAGCCACTAGCAGAAAAGTAATGTATTTCATCAATGATATTTTTTAATTGAACACCGCAAAGGTACGAAAATAATCATAAATGACAAATGATAAAAATTAGTTGTTAGTCTTTTACTAATTTAAAATTCAAAATTCGCCAAATCTTCAGCGGAAGATAAGGGGAAGATAAGGGGGTGAGTGGGGGAGAATTATGAATTTTGAATTATGAATTTTGAATTGGGCACAAGCTGCAAGCTTGCGCCAGCGGGGGGTGGGCACAAGCTGCAAGCTTGCGCCAGCGGGGGGAGATTGCGCCACACACTTTGTCAAACTTTCAGAGTTTGACAAAGTTAGTTACCCTGATAATCAATTACTTTTATTTACAATTGGGCATAAGCTGCAAGCTTGCGCCAGCGGGGAAGGTGCTTCTACTGCTTTGTTTTCTTCTACTCTCATACAAATACAATTTTGTATAATAGTTCACACATATATCATCTACTTCCGTTGATCTTTCAACAGCTTCTTTTATTTCTTGTAATGAAAAATTATCTTCTATAAAACGTATTTCTTTATCTGTTCCTCTCATTAAAACTCTACCAATGATGAAAATTTTGTCCTTTTCTATATCCAATTCTTCAAAACGACAATCCCAAAACACTCGTGGGTGTATGTGAGCTTTAAATTCTTTATCTAAATCGGTGTTATTCATAACATATTTATATTTTTTGCAAAGATACAAAATAATGTTTAATGCGCTACACTGAGGCTGTCCGAAAAGTTTTAAAAGTATGATTGCGCCACACAGAAGCTGTCCAAAAAGTCTTTAAAAGTACCACCCAGAAGCTGTCCAAAAAGTCTTTAAAAGTACTACTTCGGTATCTCCCCCCTTTTTGAAGGAAGTCCGCGAGCTGGCGCGGCGGAGTATGTTAAGGGGGGATGTTAATAATCAATTAGTTACAAAAATATTCTGTTCATTAATAAGCTTGTTTTAAGCTAAAATAAAACTTTTTGGACCCCCTCTTAATTACCCTGATAATCAATCACTTTTATTCACATTGTAGGGGCGATTGGCAAATCGCCCTTACGAAACAAAACTTTTCGGACAGCCTCTTTTTCTAGAACATCACCTCTCCAAGTCCCAAAAATCTGCCTGTGCGGCTCGCACTCCCCAAAGTCCTACAAGTCCCAAAAGTCCCATCAATTTAAAATTCTTCTCATCGAAGGTTGAGCGAAGGTTGAGCGAAGGTTG
>NZ_KB291341.1:174545-176722 GCF_000318275.2 Capnocytophaga sp. oral taxon 332 str. F0381 | reverse complement strand
GTTCTTAAACTCTACACTCGTTTGCCAAGCTCTCACTACTGTGTTGCCTTGTTTTAATTGATATTTATAACCTGAACCCGAAATACCTTTTGCCTTAATGCTTCCTTGTGTGTTACATACTTTGTGTACCACATCAGCATCAAGGTCAGTTTGGTCTTTCGTTACACGGAAGTAATAAGTAGCCACACAATCACCATCATAGGTAACGGTAAGCCTATAATCACCATCAGCGCTAAAGGTCTTTTGGGTAGTAGTACCATTTATAAGTGCCCCATCATTGCTCCAGCAGGTCGATTGGCTAGGAGCACTTGCAGGACAATCTAATTGTTTGCTAGGGCAGCTCGCTGCCATTTTGCCCCATTGGAAACTCTTGGCGTTGTCTATTTTCAGCTTCACTTCCACCGAAGCGTTCTTACCACACAAGTATACTTGTGGATATTTTTGCCCTGTAGACGGACATACGTATACCTCCCCAGAGATTTCTTTGTTTTTAATTTTATTCTCTAAGGGGTGGTCGGCTTCGTGATCGTTAGGTTTTACCTCAAACTCTTCGTACATCGTAGCACAACCCGCTTTGGTTTTGGTAACCTTATAAGTACCTACAGCATTTATACTAATAGTTCGCCCTGTTCGGCTAAAAGAACCATCGCCCTCTTTCGTCCAAGTATAGCTATCAAAGTCCGCCGCTGCTGTAAGGTTCATTGTAGGCTGACACAATATAGTAGAGGTCTTATAAGTACACTTGCTAAAATCTACGCCCACAAGAAAATCGGTACTGCTTTCTTCAGTAGAGCCACAAGCCGAAAACTGCGCATTGGAGCTCTTAGGGGTAAAAGTAGCAGGATTTCGGGTACCTTGATAGGTAGCCGAAGCCGAGTTCTGTATTTTATTGGCGCAAGGAGACGTCCAAGTATCACACTTAGAAACTACCTTTACATTGAAAGAAATTTTATGTTTCGAACCATTTTGCTTAACTAATTCATTAGGTACATCTATTTCAAGTTTGCGTGAAACTGAACTATATCCATAATTAATACGACTATCCGATACATATATATTAGTAGCCGAGTTTTCTAAATTCTCTGGTAATATATCTGTAATTACCAAGCCTTTAGCATCGTCATTCCCTTGGTTTTGGAATTCTATTTCGTATTTAAGACTTGAACCTAATGGTATATTACTTTGCCCCGTAACATCTTGGTTAGCAGCATTATACACACGCTTGTTCATCACTACCGTAGGCTCTATTACCTCTACGTTGAAGGCAAACATAAAGGGATAGTACACATCTCCATTGGTAGTTGCTGTAAGCTTAGCCCAAGTAGAATTGTTGTCTAAAATACGATTATTAGCATTCTCTAATTGCAGAATACCCGCATCGTACCCCATCAAGTTCTTAGACTTGGGGGTACGATTCAAGTTAATACCACTCTCATCGGTATAAGTACTATTAAAAAAGTTATTAGAAGGACGTCCTGGACTGGAAAGTACTGAATTTGCTATTTTATTAGTTTTTATAAACAATTGATCTCCTACACCACCAGCATCTCCTTCTAAAGAAGCAAAACCAATCTTTGCATTTACAGGCAGTGGTGAAGGTACCGTCTTAAAGCCCTGAATATCTATCACAGCTGAAGTACTACCATCTACAATTGCCAAACCATCAAACAAACTGATATTGCGTGCTGGCTTAGTAGCATCCTCATAAATAATAAACAATGTCCAACCTGCTGCATACCTATTCGGTGCTTGCAAGTTGGCTACCGTATAATTGCCCGCTACATTAGTAAGCTTGTTGGTAACATCAGCTATATATACATACAAACCACTATTAACATTAGTACTAACAAGCGTTCCTATAATATCTTGATAAGCCCCACTATCTACCTTAAACTTTACCCTATCTGCTGTACCCGCTGTAGGATTGTCCATCGATGCCCAATACAAATAGGCTTTCTTTACTTTACGCGGACAAGCACCTCCTGGGTTAGGATCATTTACTCGTGCCGAACTAGAGTTAAAAGTAGAACTATCTCCATCTATATCCACATATTGTTGCCCAAAATAGTTCCAAGCATTCGGGTCATTATAGTCTCCATTGCCAATAGGGCTCAACATAGTGTTCCCTACGATAATCATATCACCTTTTACAGTAACACGATATCGCTCTGGAAAGT
>NZ_KB291341.1:170884-174525 GCF_000318275.2 Capnocytophaga sp. oral taxon 332 str. F0381 | reverse complement strand
TGTTAGATACTTTTTTGTTTAATTATTAGTCGTATAGTCTCACCTCGCTGGCGCAAGC
Organism: Capnocytophaga sp. oral taxon 332 str. F0381; assembly: GCF_000318275.2. Classification (NCBI taxonomy): domain Bacteria; kingdom Pseudomonadati; phylum Bacteroidota; class Flavobacteriia; order Flavobacteriales; family Flavobacteriaceae; genus Capnocytophaga; species Capnocytophaga sp. oral taxon 332. The sequence continues at coordinate 174,467 of NZ_KB291341.1, read as the reverse complement.
TTGCAGCTTGTGCCCCAATTCAAAATTCTCTTTTACACCGCACTACTGCGCACTGCCCCCCTCCCTTTTGGGGAGGGGGAACGGGGGGTGAGGACTTTCACCTAAGACTAATATACACAGCGCAAAAGTACAATATTATTTTTACACTACCACAAGGTTTTACACAATTAACATCATTTTAACAATATTACTTCATTGGTAGCTATGTATACCAAGTATTTAGCTTTTACTTTCCAGCCTAAAGTTTCTAAATTGTGAGCGTAATAAGCCAATTGCTGTGCATACTGCGGTTGTGGTTCGCCTGTTTTATAATCTATTATAAATATCTCTCGTTTATTGGCATCATAAGCTAACCTATCAGGACGATAATAACGCCCTCGCTGGTCTATAAACTCTCGCTCATTCCAATAATTATAGGAGCGTGTGTAAAAAGGTTTCAGTTTCTCATCAGTAAGCAACTGTTGTAGCTGGGGGGCTAATAGTGCTACTTGGGCTGCCGAGAGCATTCCTTCTTCTTGGGCATCGGCAAGTACTTGGGGTAAGTCTTCGGCATAATATATGTTTGCCAATAGCTGGTGAATGATATTTCCTCGCTCTATGGCTTCTTGCTGGTGGGTGTCCCATAACAACGAAGCTCCTGTGGCTATCTTATACTGCGGTGTTGCCCATCCTTGCTGAAAATACACCACTCCTTCTTCGTTCTTTTTAGTTTCTTTGACGGGTGACATCGCTGGTGTGCCTATGGCATAAATGCTGGCATCGGAGGTTTCAGTAGAAGTTGCTTTGCTGCTACTGAGGTATTTTTTTAATAAGGTGCCATAGGTTACTTTTTCGTCTTCTTTTTCGGGCAAAGCACTAATCACATATAACATCGATATAGGACGGGTGAGAGCTACATATAGTACATTGAGATTATCGAGCAACTGTTCTTCTTGAAACTGTTGGTAAATGGACTGTGTAGGCTTATACTGCTCCATACTCTTGTTGCTGCCCACCAATAAATGAGTAAATCCCGCAAACTCTTCGGGCAAAACGGGACACCACAACATTTCGGTACGCGGTTTCTTTAGTACGTTATCGGCAAAAGGATAAATAATCACGGGGGCTGAAAGTCCTTTGCTCTTATGTACCGAAAGTATGGTAACGGCATCTAATCCTTCGGGCAGGCTGATGCTGAGCTCTTCTTGTTTTTCGTTCCAATATTCTAAAAAATCTGACAAGCCTCCTTTGCGGGCATTTTTGAAATCAAACAACAGATTGATAAAGTCCGACAAATAAGCATCGGAAGCCATAGGCTCGGTTGTTTCTTTATGAGGCAAATTAAAACACTGCACAGCAAAGGCTACCCCTTCATACAACGAATATTCATTAAACTTTTCGACTGAAAAACCAAACTCGCTAAAAAAGGTCTCTACAGGGGCATTTACATAGGTGCTTAAAAACTGATGGGCATCGGCATCGGCAATGCGTCCTAATCGTAAATAATCAAACAACATAGCAAGTTTTAGCTGTTGGCTTTCGGGCTGGTATAACAATCGCAATAAGGCGATGAGGAACTGCACCGCAGGTACATTTTTCAGCAACAACGAATCGGGCGAGATCACCTTTATAGTATGTTGTGATAAATAGGCGGCAACAGCTGCCCCCTCACGATTGTAGCGGGTAAGAACCGTAATATCTTTATAAGCGGCTCCTGCGGCAAGGGCGTGTTGTATTTTTTGTAATACTTGCTCGCAATATATCAGTTCGCGCTGGGTGATTCCTATGGGGGAATCTAATTCGGTATTGGGTTGGTCGGGTTGGTCGGATTCTTCAGATTCGTCGGATTTGGTAGAAACAAAAGTTACTTCCACATAGCCTTCGGGCAAGTGTTGGTTTTCCTTGCTTTTGGGGTACTGCTGCTGGGCGTTCTCGTATAATTTCCTATAAGTTTCGGTTTCAAATTCGCTTGCTACCGAGGCAAAGAAGGCGTTGTTAAAATTGATAATCTGTGGTAAACTGCGGTAATTTTCGGTAAGGTGTTGCAGGTGTAACTCCACATCAAAAGGGTGGCTTTGTTGTTCGTACAAGCTGATAAATTGTTCGGCTTTGCCTCCTCGCCATCGGTAAATAGACTGTTTAGCATCGCCTACCAATAACAACGACCCTACTTGTCCGTCTTCTTCGCTCTGCAAGGCGTTTTTTACCAGCGGCAGGAGGTTTTTCCATTGCAATACTGAAGTGTCTTGAAATTCATCTATAAAATAATGTCTGAATTTTTCGCCTATACGCTCATAAATAAATGGTACTACGTGCGGAAATCGCTCGGCTTGACTCATCAGTTCGCTGCTAATCACGCTGTTAAACTCCCATATAGGTAGTATATTTTCTTCGTCTTTTATAAGGCTTATCTCGGCTTGTATTTGGTTGAGCAATGCTAATGGTGGCAGGTATTTGAGGGCATTTTCTATAAAACTACGAAAAGCAAAAAGCTTTTTGATATGCAAGTAGTGTTGTTTTATTTGAGGGTGCAGACTATCAATAATTGCGCCGTGTGTTTTTCCTACCTTATCGGTATATAATTTTTCATCATTGAGTAGCTTTTGTTGCCATACAGCTGTATCCCAACTATCTATTTTTTTATGAGGTAGCGAAGTGGGATCTTCAAAGAATTTATAGGGATAGCCTCTGTTAAACTCTTTGGCGGTGAGCTGGTGTTGGCTCATCAGTGTTAAAAAGTTGTTGGCTTCTTGGGTTATGAGTTGTGGCACGGTGTGCTTGTGCTGCTGCAAAATGTGCTTGAGTGCTGCAAAATCAGTTAAGGTTTTGTCCTTGAGAGTTTGCAGTGCCTCGTGGTGGTTTTCTACGGTGAGCAGCTGGGCTATCTTTAGCAGCTCTTGGGTAGTGTCCCAGCTTTTATCTTCATTAATTTTTTCATTGGAAAAGGCTATCAGCCATTGGGTAAGTGCCTTATCGGTACCTGCCCTGCTGAGCAAATTGTCTACTGCCTGCTGCAAAATAGTAGTACTCTCTAGCTGCACTTCAAAGAAAGGATTGAGGTGCAAATCGTGAGAAAAATGACGTATGAGCTGGTGATTGAAAGCATCTATAGTGCTGATATTGAAGGAGGCATAATTGTGCAGGATATACTGCAAGGCTCTTTGTGAACGTTGTTGCAACTCATTGACAGTAAAACCGAGTTCTTGGCGGAGTTCTTTGAACATAGAGGGTTCTTGGTCTTTTACTTTATCGGAAGCAAAGAGTCCTAATAACTCAATAATACGGTTTTTCATTTCAAAAACAGCTTTATTGGTGAACGTTATAGCCAATAGTTGTTTGAAATTGGGTGTTTGTTTGAGGATAATAGCTAAATAAGCCTTTACGAGGCTATAGGTTTTTCCTGAACCTGCTGATGCGTTATAAATTGTATACATTTTTCAATAATTAAGCAAATTGGCACTATACTGCACTTTGAAATAAAATGCAAATATACGAAAAGTTATGAATTTTGAATTTTGAATTTTGAATTTTGAATTTTGAATTGCTGGGACGGGTGGGTAGAAAAAAGTGTTATCCTTCGCTCATCCTTCGCTCAAGGTTCGCT
>NZ_KB291341.1:145959-170864 GCF_000318275.2 Capnocytophaga sp. oral taxon 332 str. F0381 | reverse complement strand
CCTTCGCTCATCCTTCGCTCAAGGTTCGCTGGGGGAAATTTTGAATTTTGAATTGGCGGCACCTAAAATTAATCATTGATTATTGACAAATAACCATTATTTTTATATCTTTGCAACTTCGTATAAGTCGCAATTATGAAAAAAGCGGCAAATATAAATGAAGCTATTTCACAACTAAAAAAGATAATAGAAAATGAGTAGTAAAAGAACAAAGGAAACAGATCAGGATATTATTATCTATAAGACCAATGACAACAAAGTAAAAATAGCTTTGTATGCCAAAGACGGCTCGATATGGCTGAACCAAAATCAGCTGGCTGACCTTTTTGACACCTCTAAGCAAAGTATTAGCTATCACATAATTAACATTCTGGAAGATAAGGAATTAGATGAAAAAGCAGTTGTCAAAAATTATTTGACAACTGCTTCAGATGGGAAGGATTATGAGGTTACTTTTTATAGTTTAGAAATGATTCTTGCTATTGGTTTTAGGGTGCGAAGTAAGCGAGGAGTACAGTTCAGACAATGGGCAAATCAACATCTGAAAGAATTTATGGTTAAAGGGTTTATGATGGACGATGAACGCTTGAAAAATCCAGACGGACGACCTGATTATTTTGATGAACTTTTGGCTCGTATTCGTGATATAAGAGCCTCTGAAAAGCGTTTTTATCAAAAAGTAAGAGACCTCTTTATGCTTAGTAGCGATTACGATGCAACTGATAAAGCTACACAAATGTTTTATGCTCAAACACAGAATAAAATACTTTATGCTATTACAGGACAGACCGCTGCAGAAATAGTAGTGAGCCGTGCTGATGCTTCTAAAAACAATATGGCGCTTACCTCTTGGGAAGGTTCAGTAGTAAGAAAAGGGGATATTTATACCGCTAAAAACTATCTTACAGAAGATGAAATAGATACACTTAATCGCTTTGTGATGGTATTCTTAGAATCGGCAGAATTGCGAGCTAAAAATAGGCAGGATATTACTATGGATTTTTGGAGAGAGAATATAGATAAAATCATAACTTTTAATGACAAAGAACTTCTTAAAGGCAATGGTAGTATTAGCAATGAACAAATGAAAAGGCTCGTAGGCAAAGTATATGAAGCGTTTGATAGCAAACGCAAACATTTCGAGGCACAACAAGCCGATTTGTACGATTTAAAAGAAATAGAGGCTTTGGAAAAAGATATAAAACTTATAAACAATGAATAATAGTAGGAATAATAGTAGAAGATAAATTCAGAAGGCACGGAGGGTGAGTAAAAAATAATGCTTATGAGGGTGATAATTAAACTTTATTTTGTATCTTTGCCTCATTAATTAACCGTTAATGTAATAAGATGAAATTGAAACATATTTATTTGGCAGCGGTAGGTGCTTGCTTGTGGGCTTGTAATCAGCCTAAAACTGTAAATGAAGGGGTGAATGAAGCGCCTCAAAAACCGCTTATTAGCTATGTAGATCCGTTTATTGGTACGGGGGGACACGGACATACTTACCCTGGGGCTACTACGCCTTTTGGAATGATACAGGTGAGCCCTGTGAATGGTTTGAGCCATTGGGATTGGTGCTCGGGCTATCACCATTCCGATAGCTTGATGGTAGGTTTTGGGCATTTGAGCCTTAGTGGTACGGGTATCGGCGACCTTAATGATATTTTGCTGATGCCTACTACTAAAGAATATGACCTCAGCACACTCAAATACGGGCGCAAAGAACAATACCCAGTTAATGCTAAAGAGTTTCGCGATATGGTGCCTTATAAATCACGCTATAGCCATAAAAACGAAAAAGCAGAACCTGGTTATTATCAGGTGTATTTAGAAGACCCTAAGGTGAATGTAGAGCTTACAGCTGCACAACGCTACGCGGTGCATCGTTATACTTTTGAAAAGGGTGCGGAACAATCGGTAATCCTCAACTTAGGATTTGCTATCAACTGGGATAGCCCTATAGTAACCTATATACAACAAGAATCGGACTATTTGATTACAGGCTATCGCTATAGTGAGGGCTGGGCTAAAAATCAAAAAGTATACTTTGCTATTCAGTTTTCTAAACCTATTACAAAAGCAAATCTCAATAAGGTCATTACAACTAAAAACCCTAATGAGCTCAAACAAATAGATAGAGTAAGAAAAATTGAAGAGGCATATGTACAAGAAATAAAAGAAAAAGAAAAGGAAAAACAGGTTGAAACATTTATGACTTTTGAGCCTAATCCTCATATCTTGGATAAAGTGAGACAGATTCCTTCAGGTCAGTTTTTCTTTAATAATGAGAGTGATATTCTTGAAGTGAAAGTGGCTCTTTCATCTGTAAATGAAGATAATGCTTTAGAGAATTTAGGGTTTGAAAAAATGGCAGATACTAATGATCCTAAAATACAACAGCGTGCTGATTTTGTAGATAAAGCAATAGGAAGTTTAAAGAGTGGTAATGAGTCTATGTTTAGATCAAGAATGAAAATGACTTTAGAAAATAGTCATATTCAACAAATAGCTGACGAATCTCATTCTCCTAATTTTAATAAAGTGAAAGAAGAAACTCAGCAACAATGGGAAAAAACGCTTAGTAGTATAGTTGTGGAAACACCGGTAGATTCGCTTAAAACGATTTTCTATACAGCTCTCTATCACGCACAGGTAGCTCCTGTAACATTCTCGGATAAGAACGGGCAATTTAGGCTTGAAAATGACTCTATTGCTAAAACAGAGGGTGTGGCTTACTCTACGCTTTCTTTGTGGGATACTTTCCGTGCTGAACACCCGCTGCTTACGCTTTTGCAACCTAAAGTAACTGCTGATATTATCAACTCGATGCTGGCGTACTATCAAGTGCACAAGGTATTGCCTGTTTGGACACTTTACGGCAATGAAACTGATACGATGACAGGATACCATTCGGTTGCGGTAATTGCTGAAGCCTACCTAAAAGGCATACGAGGCTTTGATGCTGAAAAGGCATACGAGGCTATGAAAACCACAATGATGCAAGATGCACGTGGACTAAAAGCTTACAAAAAATATGAATATATACCATATAATGCAGGGGTAGACGAATCGGTAACCATTACGCTTGAATACGCTTATGACGATTGGTGTGTGGCACAAATGGCAAAGGCATTGGGCAAAACAGAAGACGCTGAGTTTTTCTTGAAACGCTCAGAAGCCTACGCTCACTTATTTGACAAAGAAACGGGCTTTATGCGAGGAAAAAGCATTGATGGCAAATGGCGTACCCCTTTTGACCCTAAGCGTTCTGACCACCGCGAAAACACCGACTATACCGAAGGTAACGCTTGGCAGCACAGTTGGTTTGTACCTCATAATGTAAAAGGACTTATCAGTTTGTTTGGTGGTAATCAGCCTTTTTTAAATCATTTGGAAAAACTCTTTACTGAAAGTTCGGAAATTACGGGAGATAATGTTTCTGCAGATATATCTGGGCTTATAGGGCAATATGCACACGGCAACGAGCCAAGCCACCACATAGCTTATATGTTTAACGAGGCAGGGCAACCTAAGAAAACACAGTATTGGGTGGATCGTATCTTACAAACGCAGTATAACACTACTCCTAACGGATTGAGTGGTAATGAGGATTGCGGACAGATGTCGGCTTGGTATATTTGGAGTGCAATGGGCTTATATCCTATGAATCCTGCTTCGGGAGAATACCAGTTTGGTCGCCCGCTATTTGATAAGGTAACCATACATTTGCCTAATGAGAAGACTTTTACAATCATTGCTAAAAATGTGTCTAAAGACAATAAATATATAAAATCGGTTATGCTTAATGGCAAGGCTTATAACCAATGGTATATTTCGCACGATGACCTACTAAAAGGTGGTGAATTGGTGTTTGAAATGACAGATAAATAGATCGTTATGGAAGCAACAATATTGGAAGCTCCTGAAGTTATGGAGCAAGAAAAAGAAAAAGAGATAACTCAAAAGAAAAAGAAGTCGCTTTGGGACTGTATAATGGAGAATAAAAAGAGACCTCCGCGATATATGATAAGTAATAAAGAGGCTGAGGACTTGATATTTGGCTCTAATATGTGGGTGAAATTGATGCAGGAGGAAGATTTAGACGAGGAATGAATTACTTTTTAGATACCAACATTATTCTTATATTGTTTTTCAATAGGGAAAATGAATTAAAACCAACTATACTAAGTATTCTTAGAGATAATAGGAATAGCTTTTTTGCAAGTACAATATCATTGTTAGAAATTGCTCAGCTCTATCGTAGAAGGAAAATAAAAGAGATTGATTACGATATCTTTGATACAGGAGATAAATTTATTGATAGTATATCATACAGCTTGTCTGCTATAGAAGTACTTCCCTTTGAACGTAGAGAGGCACGTATTGCAAGTAGGCTGACTTTTGTACCTAATCATAAAGACCCTAATGACCTTGCAATTATGGCTCACGCTATAAGTGAACAAATGCCTATCATTAGTTGTGATGATAAGTTCCCTGAATATATATCTCAAGGAATTACCGTATTATATAACAAACGTAGCACGAAATAAAATAAATGAAAAGAAATATTCTGATTACAGGAGGAGCTGGCTTTATAGGCTCTCACGTGGTAAGGTTATTTGTAACAAAATATCCCGAATACCACATTTACAACTTGGATAAACTTACCTATGCGGGTAACTTAGACAATGTAGCTGATGTAGCTCAAGCTACTAATTATTCTTTTGTACAAGCAGATATTTGTGACTATGAGGCAATGAAAACGCTTATAGCCGAAAAGAAAATTGATGGTATAATCCACCTTGCTGCTGAAAGTCACGTGGATAGAAGTATAGAAGACCCTTTCATTTTTGCTAAAACTAATGTGATGGGTACGCTTAGCTTGTTGCAGGCTGCTCGCGAGGCGTGGAAAGACCATATGCAAGGAAAGCGCTTTTACCACGTTTCTACTGATGAAGTGTACGGAGCATTGGAAATGGGAGAAGAGCTTTTTACAGAACAAACGCCTTATGACCCCCAATCGCCTTATTCGGCATCTAAAGCCTCATCAGACCACTTTGTACGGGCTTACCATAATACTTATAAATTACCTGTGGTGATTTCTAACTGTTCTAATAATTATGGTTCGCACCAATACCCAGAAAAGTTAATACCTGTGTGTATTTACAATATAGTGAATAACAAACCATTGCCTATTTATGGCAAAGGGGAAAATATACGCGATTGGCTATTTGTAGAAGACCACGCTCGTGCTATTGACACGATTTTCCACCAAGGGAAAGATGGTGACACCTACAATATTGGAGGCTTCAACGAATGGCGTAATATCGACTTGGTAAGGGTAATTATCAAGGAGGTGGATAAACAATTAGGGCGCCCAGAGGGTACTTCTGAAAAACTCATTACTTTTGTAACTGATCGTGCAGGGCACGACCTTCGTTATGCTATTGACGCTACGAAACTAAAGAATGAGTTAGGGTGGGAGCCTTCATTACAATTTGAAGAAGGAATACAGAAAACAGTAAAGTGGTACCTCAGCCAATTATAAAAAATTGAACGATTAGCGTTTGCATACTACTTGATTGCTGTATTTAAGATTGACGATACTGTACTCGTTTAGCTGGTTGGTATTTTCAAGTAGTTTGTAGAAGGCTTTTAGGTTGGCTTTTTTGGTCATTTCGTTTTCATATTTACCGAAAGAAACTCTAAAATGGGGAATACGCATATAAAAGTCGTATTCTCCATTGTTTTTTACGATTACTTCGGTGATATTTTCGGTAAGCCAAGTGTCATTTAGAATAAACATCATTAGCTGGTAGGTAGTATCCCAATATTTATTGATTTCGCCTCTTACAATGGGTACGCGGGCTGAAAAAGATTTTGATAATGGCATTTTTTTACCTTGATTATCCATATAATAGGTTTTATCACCATCGTAAATGCGGGCAATAGGGTCGCGTTGTTTTACTTTGATATGTAAAGTACCATCTATGGTGTAGAACACTTCGGAATTTTCAATCATATCATTGTTATCCAATATATTTTCAAATTCGTGTAGGCGTAATAATCCTAAAGGCATAGGTGCCATAGGGTCTTTGATAATGCTGCGGTGTATTTCTTCATCGGTGATGAACATATTGCTATCCTGATGGTCTATCACTACTTCTTTTACTAAACGCATTTTGTTTTTATTGACAGCGAGAATTTGTATTGAAAGAGGTAAAAATATGATAACCAATAATTTTAATACTTTTTTAGGGTGCATATTATCTGATTTTTTGCAAAGGTATAAAACAATTCTGAAAGTATCATTGCTTATTATCAATAATTTTGTACATTTGCGCAATTTAAATCATTATACTATGAAACGTATTGTAACGTTATGCTGTTTGTTGGTGGGCTTGATGGGCTTGGCTCAGGATGTAGAAACGATGCTTACCGAAAAAATTAAAGTGCTTGATAAGAGCTATAAAACACCTGAATTACAACCTTTGGCAAATGATTTTGAACGTGTTGCTCTGGCTGCTCCTACTAATTGGCTTGCCAATTACTATACGGCTTATGTGAATATTCGTATAGCCGATCTTTCACAAGGAGATGTAATAGATACTTATTGCAATCAGGCAGAAAAATATTTGAAAATAGCAGAGGGGCTCAAAGACGCTGATGTTTCGGAAATTAATGCGCTTTATGCTTATTTGTACAGTACAAAGGTGAAGGTGAACCCTATGTTCAGAGGGTCTAAATATGGTAAAATAAGCAAAGAATACATCGATAAAGCAATTAAGGCAAATGCAGACAACCCACGCCCTTATGTGATACGTGCTATAGGTATTTTCTTTACGCCGAAAGTATTTGGTGGTGGTGCTGAGAAAGCCAAACCTTTTTTGGATAGAGCTACTCAAAAATATGAGGTTTTTACTCCTAAAACCCCTAATCACCCACATTGGGGTAAAGGAATGGTAGATTCTATTAAGAAATTAGCTTCAGAAAATTAAAAAAAATGCATAAATCTGGTTTTGTAAACATTATAGGGAATCCCAACGTGGGAAAATCGTCATTGATGAATGCATTTGTAGGGGAGAAACTTTCTATTATTACCTCGAAGGCGCAAACTACAAGGCATCGTATCTTTGGTATTGTAAGTGGCGATGATTTTCAGGTGGTTTTTTCGGATACCCCCGGTATTATCAAGCCTTCGTATGCACTACAAGCCTCGATGATGGACTTCGTAAAGTCGGCTTTTGAAGATGCTGATATTCTAATCTATATGGTAGAAGTAGGCGAAAAAGAACTGAAAGATGAAACGTTTTTCAAGAAAATAAACACTTTGCAAGTGCCTGTCCTATTGCTTATCAATAAGATTGATACTACTGACCAACAATTGCTTGAGGAGCAAGTAGCTTATTGGCAAGCCCAAGTGCCTAAAGCTGAAATATACCCTATTTCGGCTTTGCATTCCTTTCATACAGATGTGGTTTTCAATCGTATTTTGGAACTATTGCCTGAATCGCCTGCTTTCTTTCCTAAAGACCAGCTTACGGATAAGCCTGAACGCTTTTTTGTAAATGAAATTATACGTGAAAAGATATTGTTACACTACAAAAAAGAGATACCTTACTCGGTAGAGGTAGAAACAGAAAGTTTTGCTGATAGTGAGACTATTATTCATATTCGTGCAGTAATAATGGTGGAGCGTGATAGCCAAAAAGGAATCATCATAGGGCACAGAGGCGAGGCACTAAAGCGCGTAGGTATTGCAGCAAGGGCTGATATGGAAAAATTCTTCGGAAAACAAATTCATTTGGAATTATTTGTGAAGGTAAATAAAGATTGGCGTAGTAATGAGCGACAACTAAGGCGCTTTGGCTATGCAATAAATTAGTAGTTACGAATTAGTTGTTGGATTTATAAACTATTATCATTTGAAAAGGATATTATTTATCATATTGGCTGCTATGGCAGTGGTGGGTTGCGAATCGGATGAGATATGCGACCGCAAAGTCAATACCCCCCGCTTATTGGTGCGTTTTTACGACCCCAACCAGCTTCGTTCCCCTTTTAGTGTTACGAACTTGACTGTTTATGCTGAGGGTAGCTCTAAAGCGTTAGTTACCAATGCTACTACCGACTCATTGGCTTTGCCTTTGCGCCTTACTAATCCTACCGTGTACGTACTTCAGAAAATAGAAACGGGCAACGTAACCCGTACCGCTACGCTTACGCTTAGCTACCAAACTCACGAAACTTTTGTAAGTAAGGCTTGTGGTATTAAAACTACCTATAGCACTCTTACTGCGACTATTAGTCCCACTACTTCTTGGCTAAAAGGTATTCGTATTCAAAATTCAACAGTTGATAATGAAAAAAGAGCTCATATTCATTTATATCATTAGTATTGTGCTGTTACTACCTGCGATGGCTCAAGCTCAAACGCAGACGGTTACTACCAAAACGGCTACTAAAACTACTTCTATTGCCTTGCCCAGCAAGCAGGCAGCACCCACTTATAAACAGCGTTACGGGTTGCGTGTGGGTGCCGATATCAGTAGGCTTATTATTCCTTTTTTCAATAAAGATTACTATGGCGTGGAGTTTGTAGGCGACTATAGGCTCAGCCAGAATTATTATGCTGCTGCCGAAATAGGTTTTGAACGCAAAGCTACTACTGAAGATTTTTTTGCGTACACTACCCAAGGACAGTATTTGCGCTTGGGCTTTGACTATAATAGCTATGGCAATTGGTATGGTATGGAAAATATGATATACGTGGGGGCACGCTATGGAATTTCGCTTTTTTCGCAAGAGCTTACCTCTTATACTTTGTATAAAGATAATCAGTATTTCGATGAATCTGTTGTGGGGACTAATCCGTCTTGGTTGCGAACCTACAATGGTCGTACAGCACATTGGTTGGAAGTAGTAATAGGACTAAAGGCGGAACTATTGCGCAATTTCTATGCTGGTATCAGTATGCACGTGGGCTGCTTGGTATTGCAAACCGATGCTTCGGGCTTCCCTAATTATTATATTCCTGCTTTTGGGCGTGTGTATGAAAATAGCCGATTTGGCACTAACTTTAACTATACTTTTAGCTACCTGATACCCCTTTACAAAAAGAATAAAGAAACTTCTATTAGCAAAAAATAATGAGATATTTTACAATACTACTTATATTAATCTTGCTTTCGGGCTGCGGTAATAGCAATCCGTATGAGGGAAAAACCATCCGTTTGGCAGTAGTGAAGGATTTTAATTTGCCTAAAGTGAGCGTACGAGCGATGGTTCTTTTAGATAAAAATGTTGCTTTTGCGGGTTCTGATGCTACTTTTGGCTTTATCAATACTCAAAACCAAACAATGGCGATTAATAACTTGAAGAATATACAAGTAATATCCGATTTTAGGGCTGTAGCAGCTACTAAAGAGCGATTTTTTATGCTTTCTATAGCCAATCCTGCCTTGCTGTTTAGAGCAGACCCTACAGGAATGAAAGAAGTGTATAGAGAAGAACACCCTGAAGTGTTTTACGATGCAATGTGCTTTATAGACGACCAATATGGTATAGCGATAGGAGACCCTATTGAAGGACGATTATCGGTGCTAACTACTAATAACGGCGGGCTGCAATGGGAAAAGAAAAGTTGGTCGCAAACGCCCAAAATGGCTGAAGGAGAAGCTATTTTTGCAGGTAGCAATTCCGCAATGGCTCGTGTAGGAAAAAAATTGTGGATAGTAACAGGTGGTAGCCAAAGCAGGGTGTTTTATTCGGATAATAAGGGGTATAAATGGCAAGAATTAGCCGTGTTGCCATTAGTTCAGGGGAAAGCCTCGCAAGGAGCTTTTTCTGTTGATTTTTACGATAACCAAACGGGGGTAGTAGTAGGAGGAGATTACGAAAATCCTACTCATAAACAGGGTACGATAGCCATCACTGCCGATGGCGGTAAAACTTGGCGTACTCCTGCCACCAACAAGGTGATGGGTTATGCCAATTGCGTGAAGTACATACCCAATAGCAGAGGATATGCCCTAATGGCAGCAGCGGCTGATGGCATTTACTTTTCTGCTGATAAGGCCGACAGCTGGGAACGCATCGCCAACGAAAGCTATCACGCTCTGCTATTTATTGACGAGCATACTATGATAGCTTCCGGTAACGAACGTATTACGCTTTTTAGGCTTTTTTAAGCATTCATTTGTGAGCATTGGTTGTATAGCTCACGCCACGCAGCTCCGCGTTTCTTCATTACATTTTCGAGGTATTCTTTCCATACCATTTTATCTTTCTCTTCGTCTTTTACAACAGCCCCTTGTAGCCCCGAAGCAAGATCTTCATCGCTTACAATGCCGTTGCCAAAGCTACCTGCTAATGCCATACTATTGGTAATAAGCGATATAGCTTCGGCTGTAGAAATAACACCACTAGGCGATTTAAGTTTTTGTTTATCATCAAGGGTAGCTCCTTTGCGCAATTCGCGGAATATAGTAACTATTTTCTCAATCGCTTCACTGCTTGGTAGCGCAGCTTTTAGCTTGTAATTACTTGATATTTCGGCTACGCGTTTGCTCACAATTGATACCTCTGTTTCGAGGGTAGCAGGAGCAGGCAGTACGATGATGTTGAAACGTCTTTTCAATGCCGAGGACATTTCGTTTACCCCTCGGTCGCGAGTGTTGGCAGTTGCGATGATAGAGAAGCCCCGTTGTGCAGGCAATTCTTTGCTAAGTTCCGGAATAGCAATAGTTTTTTCTGAAAGAATAGAGATAAGAGCATCTTGCACTTCTGAGGCGCATCGTGAGATTTCCTCAAAGCGTGCAATGCTACCCGTTTCCATAGCGCGATAGATAGGCGATTTAAGCAGTGCTTCGTTAGAAGGTCCGTTAGCCAATAGCATCGCATAGTTCCAAGAGTAGCGAATATGTTCTTCGCTGGTGCCTGCGGTACCTTGTATCACCTTGCCCGAGTCGCCGCTGATGGCTGCCGTAAGGTTTTCGGAAAGCCACGACTTAGCAGTACCAGGTTCCCCTATAAGGAGCAAAGAGCGGTCGGTAAGGAGCGTAGCAATAGCAATTTCTACCAAGCGGTTATGCCCTATGTATTTGGGGGTAATGTTTACGCCACAAGCTGTTCCTCCCGTTACAAATTTAAGTACTGCTTTGGGCGAGAGTTGCCACCCTATGGGTTTTTCTTCTTTTTTATCTTCTTCCTTAAGAGCCTCCAACTCATTGGCATAGAGTTGTTCGGCTGGAAGGCGTAATACGTTTGACATATATTTGATTTATTAATTAGTCTATTAAATTGGTTTTCTGTTTCTTTTAAATAGAACTTAAATGGTTTTTAATAAAATATTATTATAATCTTCTCACTTTATTAGCTAATGATGAAAGTATCACTTCATATTCTTCCATAGTTCTCGTAGGCTAATTTTCTGGCTTCTTCTAAAGATATTCCTGTTTCTGGAGATAACTCCCATTCTCTTAAGCGATTATGCAATTCTTTTTTATAAGTATCAGAAATAGTATACTCCTGCTCTTCTATTATTTCAAAATTAAGTCGTTCGAGAGCTATTTTTGCATCACTTAGGCTAACTCCCTTAGGTGGTTTAATAGTAAGTGTTTCCATAATAATAACTTCTAAAAATTTGCGACAAATATACAACTTTTTTTTAACTTATCAGATGGCTCCCTATAAATCTATCAAAATCCGATTTGAAGAGTTTTCCTATACAATACGATACTTTTCAAACTCATTAAAGGCGTGCGTATGAGCTATATGAGCCGTTATCTGAAAATATCTTCTGCAAGTGAACTAAACACTAACAACTAAGCTCGAGATTTCCTCTAAAGTATTATAGCTATGCAAACAGATGCGCAGTCGTTCTTGCCCTGCGGGTACAGTGGGCGATAGTATGGGCAGTACCCCGAAACCTTTGCTTTGCAACTCTGCCGCTAAGGTTTTTACACGCTCATTGCCCGATACTACTTTAGCTTGTATAGCCGATTGTGAGTCTATAAAACCGTCTAACTGCCGCTGCTCCAATTGTTGCCTAAAGTAACGAATATTGTCCTGCAACCCAGCTATAGCCCCCGTGCTACGCAACTGCTCATAACCAGCCCTGATAAGCGCAACGCTGTGCGGCGACATAGCCGTAGTGTATATAAAAGAGCGTGAAAAGTTCAGCAAATACTGCACAACCTCATCGCTCGCTACTACTGCAGCTCCGTGAGCACCCAATGCCTTGCCATAGGTAACAATACGCGCAAAAACACGATGTGCCAAACCTTCAGCTTGCACCAAGCCGCAGCCATACTCCCCAAAAACACCCAAAGCGTGTGCCTCATCTATAGCCACATAAGCACCATAACGCTCTGCAAAAGCCACTAAATCAGGCAAATACGGGCTGTCGCCATCCATAGAAAAAACACTTTCAGTAGCAATAAGTACAGTAGCCTCGCCAGTAGCAAAGCGTTGTAGTAACTCCTCCAAATGAGCCAAATCATTGTGCCTGAATTTATACGACTTTGCCAAACTTAGCGATATACCATCGCGTATAGAAGCGTGACAATAGCTATCGTATAAGATAATATCGCCTTTAGTGAGGATACACGAAAAAAAGCCTACATTGGCATCATAGCCCGAATTGTAAAGCAAGGCAGCTTCAGCTTGGTGAAAATCAGCGATATGGCGTTCGGTATCAGCAAAAATAGGCAAGTTGCCAGAGAGCAAGCGCGAACCTGTAGCACCATTGTGAAAAGGATAAGCAGCGAGTATCTCATCAGCACGCTGTGCAATAGCACTATTCCTGCTAAAGCCTATATAGTCGTTAGAATAAAAATCAGTAGTAAAATGCCTTTGCTGTAAAGAGCGCAACGCATTAGCTTGAGCGCGCTCAGCCAATTTTTTATGTATATGGTTCATAGTCAATCTTTAGATTTGATTAGGGCACACTCTTGGTTATCCCTTCAAAAGAAAACAAAAGCAAAGATACAAAATAATGTTTAATGGTTTATGATTTTATGAATGTCGAATTGTCAAACGTAAGATAAGGCAGCCTATGCCGTAGCATAGTATATCGCCCCACGAAAAATGGTTGCCTAAAATGATGTAGCCCAAACTACCTTTTGCAAAACCCAAATAAGTAGCCACCCCAAAGTATTGCAACACCTCTACCAATACAGCAAAAAGAAAGATACCAGCTATCAGTTTACGTTTGTTTCTTACTTTCACTACCGAAAGAACCAAGTAGTACAGCAGTATCACCACCAATACATCGCCTATATACCCCCTAATGAAGCCTATACTGCGAAACACCGTAGCAATAAGAAACTCCACCCCCAGTAAAGCCAATGCCCATAAGGCATATTTTTTATTAAATTTTATTTCCATTTTATGATTCTTATTCCGCGACATAGTCAAAGATATGATTTTTTATTATTCTGAAAAAGCACGCACAAATATACAAAAAAAGTTTAACTTCAAAACTCAAAATTCAAAATTCAAAATTCCCTAAACCTTGAGCGAACCTTGAGCGAAGGAAAGTCGGCGAGCTGGCGCAGCCGAGTATGTGACGAAGGATGAGCGAAGGATAAGCGAACCTTCAGCGAAAGATAACTCACCCCTATACAAACCCTATTAAAAAAGTTTTTATTTTATTTGTTGGTTATGTTATTTTTTACTACCTTTGTACGATAAATTAACGTTCATTATTGAAAACTATGAAAAACGACAACACTCTAAAAACACTTACTGCCGCAGGGCTTCTTGCTCTTGCAGTTGCTTGTGAGCAACCTGCTCAAAACAAACTTGCTGATAACTTGTATATGTATACTATTGAGGTACAACAAAAATACTTATTGCTGCCTATAGAGAACGAAGCTACTGAAGTGAAAATGGAACTTTTGGTGGAAGGAAAAAACATAGGCGAACTAATGAATATCAGGATTGCCCAAAACCAAATTGACTATTGGATACCTATAGAGATAGAGGCTTACAAGGGCAAAAAGTTGACCCTCTCTTTCAACGAAGCTCAAAACGCTCGTATGGGATTCAGCAAAATTAAGCAATCGGCAAACTACAATTTTGTTTATCAGGAAAAATACCGTCCGCTATATCATTTCAGTCCGCAATATGGCTGGACTAACGACCCTAACGGAATGGTATACTACAAGGGTGAATATCATCTTTTCTTTCAATACAATCCTTACGGCTGCAAATGGGGAAATATGCACTGGGGGCACGCTGTTAGCAAAGATTTAGTGCAGTGGGAGCAGCTTCCTTATGCGTTGGCTCCTGATAAATTGGGGGCTATCTATTCGGGTTGTGTAGTGATTGACAAAGATAATACGGCAGGCTTTGGCAAAGATGCTATGGTAGCTATTTTTACCTCGGCAGGTGAGCAACAAGTACAATCATTAGCTTATAGCCTTGATAACGGGCGTAGCTTTACTAAATACGAAGGTAACCCTGTGCTCACTCACCCTACTATTGTAGATTTCCGAGACCCGAAAGTGTTTTGGTATGCTCCTACCCAACAATGGATAATGAGCCTTGCTACGAGCCAAAGTATCACTTTTTACGGTTCTAAAAACTTGAAAGAATGGACACAGCTAAGTGAGTTTGGTGAAGGGATAGGCAACCACGATGGGGTATGGGAGTGCCCAGACCTCTTTCCGCTTACTTATGAGGGACAAACCAAATGGGTACTTTTTGTGAGTATCAACCCAGGTAGTCCCAATGGTGGTAGTGCTACACAATACTTCATTGGGAATTTTGACGGCAAGACTTTCACCCCCGACCCTCTGCCCTACCCTCTTTGGATAGACTATGGGCGTGATAACTACGCTGGCGTAACTTGGAACAACGTGCCTGCCGAAGACGGACGCCGCTTATTTATAGGCTGGATGAGCAATTGGGACTATGCTAATGAAGTGCCCACTACAAACTTCCGCAACGCAATGACCCTAGCTCGCACGCTGAATTTAGCCCACAATGGCGAACATTTAGTAGTAGCCAGCAAGCCTGTAAAAGAGATAGAACGCCTTCGCTGTGAAACTATTAGCTTGCCTAATAAAACTGCTACTACCACTACTTTTGAGCAGTTACTGAATAACAACGATGGTGCTTACGAGCTCACTTTTAGTATTATCCCCAACGGCAGTGATAACTTTAGCTTTTCGCTCCTAAATGACAAAGGGGAGGAACTTACCTACATTTTTGACATCGCTAATAAGACGTTAGTGACCAACCGCGCCAAAAGTAGTGTGGCTTTCAATGCTAATTTTGCAGCAATGCTCATCAAAGCCCCTCTTACAGCGAAAAAGAGTTATACGATACGTCTTTTAGTAGATAAAGCCTCTACCGAGCTATTTGTAAATGACGGAGAAGTGGTGCAAACCAACACTATATTCCCTACTGAAGCCTATAACGCTCTCCGTTTTAAAACCGATAAAGGCACGCTTAGCATCAAGAATGTAACTATTTACAAACTCAGTGCAAGTGAAACGGCGATATCTTATTTAATTGAAAATTACTTAAAAAAATAAAAGAATGAAAAATACAGTAGTAGGATTAGGAGAAATTCTTTGGGATATATTCCTCGAAAGGAAAGTATTAGGCGGAGCACCAGCTAATTTTGCCTATCACGTTTCACAATTTGGATTCAATGGCTATGCTGTAAGCGCTATTGGCAATGACCTGCTGGGTAAAGAAATTCTGAAAAGCCTTGAAGAAAAAGAGCTTAACTACCTTATTGAGCAAACCGACTTCCCGACAGGCATCGTAAAAGTGCAGTTGGACGGCAGAGGTATCCCCACCTATGAAATTACCGAAAACGTTGCTTGGGATAATATTCCGTTTACCACACGGCTGGAAAACTTAGCCAAAAACACAACTACCGTTTGTTTCGGTTCACTTGCACAGCGCAACGAGGTATCACGGGCTACCATTCACAAGTTTTTAGACCTGATGCCTGCCGATAGCCTAAAAGTGTTTGACATTAATCTGCGGCTGAAATACTTCAGCAAGGATATTATAACAACATCACTCAATAAAGCTTCGGCACTGAAAATAAACGATGAAGAAATAGTAAAAATTGCTGAAATATTTGAGCTACAAGGTACTGATGAGGAGCTATGCCAGCAATTATTGGATAAATACAAGTTGAAATTTTTGATACTCACCAAAGGCACACGAGGTAGCTATGTACTTACACCTTACGAAAAGTCTTTTTTGGCAACTCCAAAAGTTACGATAGCCGATACTGTGGGTGCAGGCGATTCATTTACGGCAGCCTTTGTGGCTTCGTACCTGAACGGGCGCAGCATAGCACAATCGCACCAATTGGCTGTTGAGGTATCAGCCTATGTATGTCAGCAACACGGCGCGATGCCACGTTTGGCTGATGCCCACTTAGAACTTTTTAGATAAACTTTATTATCCCTATTAATTTTCAACCATCAATCATTCTAAAAATGGAATATTTTGTAAAAGGTATGGGCTGTGCAGGGTGCGCTCGTACTATTGAAAAAAAACTCAATGAACTCCCTGAAGTAATTGAAGCTACTGTTGATTTTAGTAGCAAAAAAGCGACCGTAAAGACCCATAATAACGTATCTTTAGATACCCTACAGCAAGCCTTAGCCGGCACTCATTATAGTTTATCACTTACCGCTGATGCGCCTACAACAAGTGCTACAGCAACAAAATCTACACACAAACCACCCCAAGGGACGGTATTTTATTGCCCTATGCACTGCGAGGGCAACAAGACCTACGACCACCCAGGCAATTGCCCCGTGTGCGGTATGGACTTAGTACCGCAGGCAAGCCTTGCCCATCAAGAGGGGCACGAAGACAAGCAACGCCGCTCACTACAGCAAAAGTTGCTCATTGCCATTATTTGTACGCTTCCTATTTTTATAATTTCAATGGTGGGAATGTCGCACGAGAGTCCTCTTTATGCTATAATGCCCCCTGCCTATTGGGACTGGGTGCAGGCAGTGCTATCGCTGCCCGTAGTGTTCTACAGCGGAGCTATGTTTTTTGGCAGAGCTTGGAAAAGCCTGAAAACCAAAAACTTCAATATGTTTACCCTTATAGGCATAGGAGCGGGTGTGGCTTGGGGGCTCAGTATTCTCGCATTGTGTTTTCCACAATTCTTCCCTGAACAATTCAAAGAGCACGGTCGTGTACATCTCTATTTTGAAGCAGCAACCGTTATACTCACTTTGGTACTCTTGGGACAACTCTTGGAAGCTAATGCCCACAGCCGTACCCAACAAGCCATAAAATTATTGCTAAAACTCACCCCCAACAAAGCAACCAAAGTTATAGGTAATAACGAGACCGAAGTAGCTATTGATGAGGTACTTATAGGCGACCTTTTGCGGGTAAAACCAGGTGAAAAAATACCTGTAGACGGCATTATCACACAAGGCAATGCCACTATAGACGAGAGTATGCTAACGGGAGAGCCTATAGCCGTAGAAAAAAGGGAAGGCGATAGCGTATCGGCAGGGACACTCAACGGCAACCAATCTTTTGTAATGCAAGCCAAGAAAGTAGGTTCTGAAACCCTTTTGGCACAGATTATCACAATGGTACAGCAAGCGAGCCAAAGCCGCGCTCCGTTACAAAAATTGGCTGACAGGATATCTGCCTATTTTGTACCTATTGTAATAGGTATTTCACTACTCACCTTTGTAGTGTGGGCTATTTTTGCTACTGAAAACAACTATACCTACGCCTTGCTGAACGCCATAGCTGTACTCATTATCGCTTGTCCTTGCGCTTTAGGTTTAGCGACCCCAATGTCGGTAATGGTGGGTGTAGGTAAAGGTGCGCAAAATGGTATTCTCATCAAAGAAGCCGAAGCGATTGAGGAGTTCAATAAAATAGATACTTTGGTAGTAGATAAAACAGGCACCTTGACTGAGGGCAAGCCTATAGTAAGTGAAGTTATTAGCTTTAACAATACCGCTGAAAGCGAGCTGCTGCCTATATTATACGCCTTGAATCAGCATTCTGAGCACCCTCTTGCTAAAGCTACTAATGCTTATTGCCAATCAAAAGGCATTACCCCCCTACCCTTTACTAACTTTAAAGCTATTACAGGGCAAGGCGTTAGTGCTGTTATTCAGCAAGATAACTACTATTTTGGCAACCAAAAGCTGCTCGCTTCCGCAGGGATAAGCCTCACCGAAGCACAGCAAAGCACTATTGCAGCACAACAAGAGCAAGGGAAAACGATTTCGCTCATTGCCAATAGCCATAGCCTTTTGGGAGCAGTAGCCATTACCGACCCTATAAAGCCTTCGGCGATTACTGCCTTGCAAGAATTGCAAAACTTAGGCGTAGAAGTGATAATGCTCACCGGCGATAACCCACTCACTGCCAAAGCAGTAGCCCAAACTATGCAACTTGCGCACTACAAAGCCGAAATGTTGCCTCACGACAAGCGCAACGAGATCGTACGCTTGCAAGCTGAAGGCAAAAAAGTAGCAATGGCAGGCGATGGCATCAACGATGCTCCTGCTTTAGCACAAGCTAATGTGGGTATTGCGATGGGTACAGGCACTGATGTGGCTATAGAAAGTGCTCAAATTACCTTAGTAAAAGGCGACCTTAGCGGTATACTAAAAGCTAAAAAATTGAGCAAAGCTGTAGTGAAAAACATACGCGAAAACCTATTTTTTGCACTAATATACAACACAGTAGGCATTCCTGTGGCTGCAGGTGTTCTCTATCCGTTCTTTGGCATTCTGCTATCACCAATGTTGGGTGCATTGGCTATGAGTTTCAGCTCGGTAAGCGTGATAGGCAACGCTTTACGGCTAAGACGCCTAAAATTATAAGCAAAGTTTATTTTTAACGGAAAATTAAACATTATTTCTTATCTTTGCCCCTATCTAACCACCATTACCCAACAATAATTACTAACGACTAATAAATAACAAAATGGAAATTACACAAGAAAACCGACAATGGTTGGATGATTTGCAGCTAAATCACCCTGTGGTAATAGCAGGACCTTGTAGTGCGGAAACAGAATCGCAAGTACTCAATATAGCTCATAGTTTAAAAAACACAGATGTATCTTTCTACAGAGCAGGTATTTGGAAACCACGCACGCGCCCAGGTATGTTTGAAGGTGTTGGTGCTCTTGGGCTAAAATGGTTGCAACGTGTAAAAGAAGAAACAGGGCTTAAAACAGCTACCGAAGTAGCTAATAAAGACCACGTAAAACTTGCCTTAGAGCACGATATTGATATGCTTTGGATTGGAGCCCGTTCTACCGTTAGCCCTTTTATTATCCAAGAAATAGCTGATGAATTGGAAGGTACTGATAAAATTGTATTGGTAAAGAACCCTGTAAACCCCGATTTAGCTCTCTGGATAGGCGCTATAGAACGCCTGCAACGCGCCAATATTAAAAACTTAGGCGTAATACACCGCGGTTTTTCTACCTACGAAAAAACGAAATACCGCAATATCCCTGAATGGCAGTTGGTAATTGAGCTGCAAAACAAATTCCCTCTCTTGCCACTCATCTGCGACCCCTCGCATATTACAGGCAAGCGCGACCTTATCTTCGATGTATCGCAAACTGCTCTTGACCTCAATTTTGATGGTTTGATGATTGAAACACACTGCACCCCCGATGAGGCTTGGAGCGATGCTGCTCAGCAAGTTACACCAGCACAATTGGTGCAGATAATGAAAGACCTACGCATACGAAAAACCTCAGTTGCCGAAGAAGATTACCTAAGCCAACTAGGCACACTACGCTCTCATATTGATATTTTAGACGACCAGCTTTTAGATACACTCAAAAAACGTATGGAAATAGCTGAAGAAATAGGTAAACTTAAAAAAGCTAATAACGTAGCTATTTTGCAAAATCAACGTTGGCACGAAATATTAGGCAAAGTAGTATTAGAAGGACAACAACACAACCTGAGCGAAGAGTTTGTAATACAAATATTTAAAGCGATACACCAAGAGTCTATCGACAGACAAGAACGCGTTACACGGGCTGCAAATTAGTAAGCTCTTTGCTAATTGACCAATTATTTGTACCTTTGCACCCTCAATGAAAAAAAATAATACAATGATTCTACCCATTATTGCTTACGGAGACCCTGTGCTTAGAAAAGTAGGCACAGATATTACACCAGCCTACCCCGACCTTAAATCGTTAATTGCTAATATGTACGACACTATGAATAACGCCAATGGAGTAGGTTTGGCAGCTCCTCAAGTTGGTTTGGCTATACGCCTATTTGTAGTGGATACTGCGCCCTTTGCTGATGATGAAGACCTTACTGCTGAGGAACAAAAATTCCTTTTAGGATTCAAAAAAGTATTTATCAATGCTAAAATCACAGAGGAAACAGGTAAAAAATGGCTATTCAACGAGGGTTGTTTAAGCATTCCTGGTGTGCGTGAAGATGTAAGTAGAAACGAGCAAATTACTATTGAGTTTCTTGATGAGAATTTTAACCCTCAAAAGCTTACCCTCAATGGATTGGCAGCTCGCGTAGTACAACACGAATACGACCATATAGAAGGGATTTTATTCACTGATAAAATTTCTTCTCTGAAAAAACAGCTTATTAAAAGCAAACTTGCTAACATCAGTAAAGGAAAAGTAAATGTAGATTACCGTATGAAGTTTCCTGAACTCAAAGGTAAAAGATAATAGTTTAAACTTAATAACATTAATAACTTAATAATGAATTTAACAAAAATACTTGCCATATCGGGCAAACCTGGCTTATATCGCTTAGAAGTACAAACGCGCGGTGGCTTTTTGGCTACCTCATTAGCAGACGATAAACGCATCACTGTAGGGATACGAAACAATGTGAGTCTATTGTCTGAGATTGCGATCTATACTATCGACAAAGAGGTGCCTTTAGCAGAAATCTTCAAAAGTATGAAGGATCTTGAGCAAGGTAATGAAGCACGAGTATCTGCTAAAGCTGATGGAGCTACTTTAGAAAGCTATTTTGCTGAAGTACTTCCTACTTACGACCGCGACCGTGTATATGCGAGCGACATCAAGAAAGTAATACAGTGGTATAACCTTTTATTGAAAAAAGGTTTGTTGGAAGAAGAAGCTGAGGCAACTCCTGATACTACTAGTGCTACAGAATAAACAAATACTCAATAACAACAAAAAAGGACAATCGGGGTGATTGTCCTTTTTTGTTGTTTAACCAAATTAAAATCTTGAAAAACTATTCAGCAGCTTCAGCTGTGTTATCAATAAGTACTTGACCACGGTAATACAATTTACCTTCATACCAATGTGCTCGGTGGTACAAGTGATTTTCACCTGTTACAGGGTCTTTTGCTATTTGAGGAACTACCGCTACATCGTGTGTTCTTCTTTTATCTCTTCTTGTTTTTGACTGTCTTCGTTTAGGATGTGCCATTACTTAATTTTATTTATCTGTTATTAAATTCTTTAAACTTTCCCAGCGCGGATCTATTGCATTATTTTCTTCTTCAGCTTCAGCATAAGGGGCGAGTGCTTTAAGCCGTTCTAATACCTCCGATTGCATCGTGCCATTGAGCACATCAGGGTGTACTCTTTTAGCTGGTATTGATAAGACTATAAGCTCGTAAATATATTGTGCTACATTTAGCAAATGCTCTCCGTGAGGCAGTATTAGTAGTTCGGCATCGTCATCGTTATAGGCATCGCCAAATTTTACTACCAATAATAATTCGCCCTGTACTGCAAGGTTGAAGGGCTCGCTTGATACATCACAATTTACATTTACAGTGCCTTCATTTTTGAAGTGTAACTCCATAAAGGTACTCTTTTTACTTAAAAGAACTGTAACCTTTTGGTTGATATCATTCACTTCATCAAAACTAAAGAGTTGTAAAAAATCTTTGTTGATGTTGTACTCAAATTGGTGCTCACCTTGCTTTAAGCCAACAAAAGAAATATCGTATTCTTTTAATTTTTTCATAGCTTATGATGTGAGAAGAAGCTTAACACTCTCTTCTCTGAACAACCTGAATTGTTTTCAAGCGGCAAAATTAATACTTTTTTTTTACCTACCAAAGTTTTTTGCAAAAAAAGCTATACAAAGCTATCTGTATCTTTGTTGGCTACCAATCTAAATCCTTCGCCGTGAATGTTTAAAATCTCTACTTTACTATCTTTTTTAAGTAGTTTTCTCAATTTAGCAATATACACATCCATACTGCGCGAAGTAAAATAGTTATCATCTTTCCAAATTTTAGAAAGTGCTAACTCGCGTGACATAAAGTCATCGGTGTGTAGTGCTAAAAGTCGTAATAATTCGTTTTCCTTAGGAGATAGCTTTACGGGTTCTTCATCTTTGTATTTAAGAATACGCAATTTAGTATTCAAGAAGAATTTACCTATTTCAAACTCAAATTTGTTGTTGTCAATCATTGTTTCGATGGTTTTTCGTTGCAGCATCGAGCGTATTTTCATCAACAAGATTTCGGAGTCGAAGGGTTTGTTCAGGTAGTCATCTCCACCAGAACGATATCCTTTTATGACATCTTCGCGCATAGTGCGGGCTGTGAGGAAAATAATAGGTATTTTCTCATTTTTTTCGCGTATTTCTCGGGCTAGCGTAAAGCCATCTTTATAAGGCATCATTACGTCTAAGATGCATAGGTCGAAGGTTTCTTTTTTGAATTTTTCGTATCCTTCCATTCCATTTTTTGCCAGAGCTACATCAAAACCACTCATTAGCAAGTAGTCTTTTAGTACTGTACCAAAATTAGGATCGTCTTCTACCAATAGAATGCGTTTGCTTTCAGCTGGTGTTTTTGGAGCATAATAGTTTCCATTCATAGTTACAAATGAATTAAGAATTAACAATTAATATTTAGGTTCTTATATGGTGGGTAGCTTAATAAAAAATGTGCTACCTTTGTCTTTTTCGCTTTCTACAGTTATAGTACCCTGATGGTACTCAACTATTGTTTTCACATAGGCGAGCCCAAGCCCGTGTCCTTTGACGTTGTGTAAATCGCCGGTATGCTCGCGATAGAATTTATCAAAGATATGTTTTCCTGCCTGTTTGCTCATTCCTTGTCCTTTATCTTTAATTCGAATAAGTATTTTGTTTTTGATATTTTCGGTATAAATATCTATTTCGGGCTGCTCGGGGGAGTATTTAATTGCATTTTCTATGACATTGACAAATACATTGACTAGGTGTGATTCGTTGGCTGAAATATCGCCATTGCTTGCTAGAAAGTGTACGTGTATTTGTCCTTGTCGTTCGTTGAGTATTGTTTGTACGTGACTTATGGCTGTGATAATGACTTCGTGCACATCCATAGGTTCGCGTTCTAATTGCATACTTCCTTTTTCGAGTTTTGAGATTTGCAATATATTCTCTACTTGTGCTAGCATACGTTTGTTTTCTTGTTTGAGAATTTCTACGTAGTGCAGTATTTTTTCGGGGTTATTATTGTTGCTTCCGATTGTTTTAAGACTATCGAGTACTAAGCTCATTGTTGCAATGGGAGTTTTGAACTCGTGTGTCATATTATTTATAAAGTCGGTTTTTATTTCGGAAATACGCCTTTGGGTTATGAGTTGGTGTATTGTAACGATAAAAACTCCTATCACCATTAGTGTAAAAACCATTGATAGCGTGGCTATACTGATTACTGATGAGAGGACGAAACGTTCTCGTTCGGGGAATATAACTGCAAGCTCATATAGTGAGTCGTCTGAGCTATTGCCACCGAATAGTACTGTTCGGTATTCTTTTGTTTCGTTGGGTTCAAAATAACGGCTGTGCACTTTTGAGAGTACATTTTTGTTATAAATGGCACACTCAAAGTGCAGGTTTAGCCCCCTTTTGTTCAACAAATTTTTCAGTAATCGTGTTATATCATCGGTATTTACGCGATCGTTAATAGATTTTTTGCGAATAATACTTTTGAATGATTCTTCTATCATTAAGCGTTCTATATCGGATAGCTCGCTGAGTTTCTCATAGTTGGTTACTAAATTGCTATGAGCTTGGTTATCCGCGGTTTTATCTTTAAGGCGTTGCAGGTTTTCTTGGCTTATATACCTTTTCATAGCTATGGTGTCCGAAAGGGGATATACTTCAAGCTGTGCTGCTGTTTGATTGTTCGGTGGGAAGTAGTAATCTTCCTCGAGAACGCCGTGCTTATAGATAAAAGTTTCTTTATTATCTTTATTTTCTTGAACGTAAATAAACTCACGCAAATGGTTTTCCTTCGTGGTAGGAAGGGCGTTTTCGCGCAAGTTCATAATTTTAGTTACATATTTATCTATTTCATTTTGCTCAATTTCTTTAGCTGCTACACTGAGTACCTGCTGAATAGAATATGTAAAAGTATCTTCTTTATTATCTATTGCCGATTTTATCCAATAACCTTGTATTACTACGCTACCTATCAGTGAAAGGGTGGTAAGTACAATGACTACTATGTATAATCGTTTATTCACACGGCAAAGTTAATATAAAATATTTTAAAAAAAGTAATATATCCTAAAAAATTAACATTATTTTAAGATTGATTTTTTTTCGTAAATTGCATTAACATCTTATAATACAGCTTTTTACGTTCATTTTAACAGTATGATTTTTTTAGATTTTCTTCTTAATTTATTGTTGTTTAAATTTGGAAAACGTGCTATATGTATAAAAAAAGCCTTATCCTTCGTCACATACTCCGCTGCGCCAGCTCGCCGACTTTCCTTCGCTTATCCTTCGCTTATCCTTCGCTTATCCTTCGCTTATCTATCCCTCATCTATCGCTTATCTACCCCTTATCTACCCCTTATCTACCCCTTATCTATCCCTTATCTACCCCTTATCTATCACTTATCCTTCGTCACATACTCGGCTGTGCCAGCT
>NZ_KB291341.1:119673-145939 GCF_000318275.2 Capnocytophaga sp. oral taxon 332 str. F0381 | reverse complement strand
TCGGCTGTGCCAGCTCGCCGACTTTCCTTCGCTGGGAAGAATTTTGAATTTTGAGTTCTGAATTTTGAATTGGGGGGTATAACTAATCATAAAATCATTACAAAAAAGCTAAAATAAAAGACTATAATTGTTAAGTTTTTCCTAACCTTTATATACTCAATATCAGTTCATAATCTTATGTGTTCTTTTTTAAACCGAATATAAATTAAGGTTTTATACATTTTTTTTATTGTACAAATAAAAATATTGTCGTACATTTGTATCGAAAAATTTAACGTAATATACTATTATATAAAACTATAGAACGAATGGCAGGATTATTTAAAACATCTGTAGCACGAAAGATGACGATGGCGCTCTCGGCACTCTTTCTTATCATCTTTTTGGTGATACACTTAGCCGTCAATTTTATGTCGGTACTAAGTCCGAGTACCTTTAATGTGCTCTCGCATTTTATGGGTACAAACCCACTCATACAGTTTGCTATGCAGCCTGTATTGCTTGCTGGGGTAATTTTTCACTTTGTGATGGGGTTTGTTTTGGAACTTCAAAACAAAAGAGCACGAGGCAGTGAGCCTTATTATAGTTATAACGGAGCGGCGAACTCTTCTTGGATGTCGCGCAATATGATTATCACAGGAATGCTGGTACTCCTCTTTTTAGCACTTCACTTGTGGGATTTTTGGGTAGGCGAAATGAACTATAAATACATTGAGCAATTGGCTCCGAACCCAGAGCGCTACTATGACGAGTTGGTAGAGAAGTTTGAGAACCCTATTCGTGTAGGCTTGTATGTGCTTTGCTTTGTGTTTTTGTGCTTGCACTTGCTACACGGCTTTCAGTCGGCTTTTCAATCAATGGGGTGGAAAGACGATGCTCGCAAGAAACTTATTAGCCAAGTGGGTAATTGGTATTCTTACATTATTTGTGGGGGCTTTATTTTCGTAGCTCTCTTCCATTATTTTAAACACTTATTAAATGCTTAATATTTATGAGTACATTAGATTCTAAAATTCCTGAAGGTCCTATAGCGGACAAATGGACAAAATATAAAGACCATATCAACCTTGTGAACCCTGCTAACAAGCGTAATATAGATGTGATTGTGGTGGGTACTGGTTTGGCTGGTGGTTCGGCTGCGGCTACCCTTGCTGAATTGGGCTATAATGTAAAGGCTTTTGCTTATCAAGATTCTCCACGCCGTGCGCACTCAATTGCTGCACAAGGGGGTATCAACGCTGCTAAGAACTATATGGGTGATGGTGACTCTAACTATCGCTTATTTTATGATACAGTAAAAGGGGGCGACTATCGTGCTCGTGAGGCTAACGTGTATCGCCTTGCTGAAGTATCGGGCAACATCATTGACCAATGTGTGGCTCAAGGGGTTCCTTTTGCGCGTGATTACGGTGGGCTACTTGATAACCGTTCTTTTGGTGGGGTGCTAGTTTCGCGTACTTTCTACGCTAAGGGACAAACTGGGCAACAGCTTCTTTTAGGGGCTTATGCAGCGATGAACCGCCAAATAGCTCGTGGTAAGATTGATATGTACAATCGTCACGAAATGCTGGACGTGGTAATTGTAGATGGTAAAGCGCGTGGTATCATTGCTCGTAACTTGGTAACAGGTGAAATTGAACGCCACTCGGCTCACGCTGTGGTTATTGCTTCGGGTGGTTATGGTAATGTGTACTTCCTTTCAACCAATGCGATGGGCTCTAACGCTACAGCTGCTTGGAAAATACACAAGAAAGGGGCTTACTTTGCAAACCCTTGCTTTACTCAAATTCACCCTACTTGTATTCCTCGTTCAGGCGACTACCAATCTAAACTGACTTTGATGTCGGAATCACTACGTAACGATGGTCGTATTTGGGTTCCTAAGAAAATGGAGGATGCTATAGCAATACGCGAAAAACGCAAAAAACCTACTGAAATACCTGAAGAAGACCGCGATTACTACTTGGAACGCCGCTACCCTGCTTTTGGTAACCTTGTGCCTCGTGATGTGGCTTCACGTGCTGCTAAAGAGCGTTGCGATGCTGGTTATGGTGTAAATGAAACAGGTGAAGCTGTGTACCTTGACTTTGCTTCGGCTATTGAGCGTTATGGTAAGGAACAATGTAAAATACACGGGGTAGAACCTACTAAAGAGGAGGTTACTAAACGCGGTGAAAAGATTGTTGAGGCTAAATATGGTAACCTTTTCCAAATGTACGAAAAGATTGTGGCTGAAAACCCATATAAAACACCAATGATGATTTATCCAGCTACTCACTATACTATGGGGGGTATTTGGGTGGATTACAACTTGATGACTACTATCCCTGGTTGCTATGCTATTGGTGAGGCTAACTTCTCAGACCACGGTGCGAACCGCTTGGGTGCTTCTGCACTAATGCAAGGTTTGGCTGATGGTTACTTTGTATTGCCTTATACTATTGGTGACTACTTGGCTGCTGATATTCGTACCGGTAAAATACCTACAAATACACCTGAATTTGATGAGGCTGAACGCATCGTGAAGGAGCGCTTGGCTTACTTTATCAATAACAAAGGTACGCACTCGGTAGATTATTACCATAAGAAACTTGGTAAGGTGATGTGGGATAAAGTGGGTATGGCGCGTAATGCTGAGGGCTTGAAAGAGGCTATCAGAGAAATACGCGAAATACGTGAGGACTTCTGGAAGAATGTAAAAGTACCTGGTGAGCTTACTGGTATGAACGTAGAGCTTGAAAAAGCGGGACGTGTGGCTGACTTCCTTGAACTTGGTGAGCTATTTGCTAAGGATGCTTTGGAACGCAACGAATCGTGTGGTGGACACTTCCGTGAAGAATACCAAACTCCTGATGGCGAAGCGCTTCGTGATGACAAAAACTATGCTTATGTAGCAGCTTGGCAATATACTGGTAACCCTAAAGAGGTAGTAAATACTTACAACCCAAGTGAGGAGGTGATGCATAAAGAACCTCTTGTATTTAAAGATATTGAACTAAAACAACGTAGTTATAAATAGAAAGATATGGCAACAATGAACCTAACACTAAGAGTGTGGCGACAAAAAAACTCTAAGGAGAAAGGTCGTATGGTAGATTATAAAGTAACCAACATTTCAGACCATATGTCTTTTTTGGAAATGTTGGATGTACTCAATGAGCAACTTATCGAACAAGGTGAAGAACCTGTGGCTTTTGACCACGATTGCCGCGAAGGTATCTGTGGTATGTGCTCTCTCTTCATCAACGGTGAAGCTCACGGTCCTGACCGTGGGGTAACTACTTGTCAGTTGCATATGCGTATGTTTAAAGATGGTGATACTATTACTATCGAGCCTTGGCGTGCAACGGCTTTCCCTGTAATCAAAGACTTGATGGTGGATAGAAGTGCCTTTGAACGCATACAACAAGCTGGGGGATATATCTCGGTAAACACTTCGGGTAATACACAAGATGCCAATGCTATTCCTATTCCTAAACGCGATGCCGACCGCTCTATGGACGCGGCAGCTTGTATAGGTTGCGGAGCTTGTGTGGCTACTTGTAAAAACTCTTCGGCTATGCTGTTTGTAGCTGCTAAAGTATCGCAATTTGCCCTATTGCCTCAAGGTCGTGTAGAGGCTACTGAGCGCGTACTGAATATGGTGAACCAAATGGAACACGAAGGTTTCGGTAACTGTACCAACACTGGTGCCTGCGAAGTAGAATGCCCTAAAGGTATTTCGCTTGAAAATATAGCACGCCTCAATAGAGAATACCTCAAAGCGAGTATTCGTTAATTAGCAAATTTAAAAATTAACAAATAAAAAAGCTGCCCTAGAATAGTTTGGGGCAGTTTTTTTGTTGTATATTTGTGCCCGAGTTAGAACTTTTATAGAAACGATATGAGTAGTATCATTATTCAACATTTTGGAGCTATTAAAGCATGTTGCACTCCTATAGAGATTAGAAAAGTAACCTTTTTTATAGGTAATCAGGGTAGCGGTAAGAGTACCATTGCTAAACTGATAGCTACTTTTATGTGGATAGAGAAAGCTTTAGTAAAAGAAAGCTATAATCCTGAATGGTTTGAAAGAAATGATACTTTCAAAAATTTCTTTTTAAGCTATCATCGCCTTGAAAGCTATCTTAAAGAAAATAGCTATATTGAGTATACAGGAGATGTTTTTGCTATCACTTATGCAAATGGGCAATTGTTTTTTGAAAAGCGTGGGCAAACATATTCACTTCCGCAAATAATGTATGTGCCTTCTGAGCGGAATTTTATTTCGTATATGAAAAGTATTAGGGAGCTAAAAGTAGCTTCTCCTGCTCTAAATGACTTTTTGGCAACCTATACCTATGCTAAAGAAAAGGTAACTGAAATACCGCTTCCTATCAATAATTCTTATTTGTTATACGATAAAAATAGGGATATACTCTATGTGAAAGGCGAGGAGTATAAAGTACAACTTTCAGAATCTTCAAGTGGTTTTCAGTCATTGGTGCCGTTATATTTGGTATCTGATTATTTAGTAAATAGCGTAAGAACTAAAACAGAACCAATGAGTATAGAAGAGCGTAAATTATTTGAAAAGCAGATAAAGGAAATTTATGCTAACCCTCATTTTACAGATGAGCAGCGGCGTAGTGCGGCTAATGCCTTATCGGGGAAATTCAATAAAACCTCGTTTGTAAATATAGTAGAAGAGCCTGAGCAAAACCTCTTTCCTACTTCGCAACGCGATATGCTTTATAGCTTGCTAAAAATCAATAACGAAATAGCCGCTAATAAACTGATTATCACTACCCATAGCCCTTATTTAGTGAATTATGTGTCGGTAGCAGTAGAGGCTGGAAAATTAAAGCAAGGAGTTACAGCAGAAAAAGAAGAACAACTCAATAAGATAGTACCTATTTCTTCAGTTGTAAATAGTGATGATTTGGCTATTTATCAACTCAATGAAAAAGAAGGAAGTGTTGAACTCTTAGACAGTTACGAGGGTATTCCTTCAGACGAGAATTTTTTAAATAATGAAATAGGGCGTACAAACGAACTCTTTGCTGACCTTTTAGACTTAGAATAATGGAGATAGATTTTTTTAATAGTCAATGCCAATCTGTTTCAAACAAGAAACGTTTTGGTTTATGCGATGAGCAAGATGATAAAGAGCCTGCTTATATTGATGAGCAAAACGGTGCTAAATGGATTGCGGTTGTAGAGAATGATGAATTAAAAGAAGTGCATTTCATCGCTATTGATAATTGTATTGAAATTTGGCGTGACGATGACCCTAAAAAAATGGGAAAGCGTTGTGATGGTATGCTTTGGTATGAAACAAGTATTATATTTGTAGAGCTAAAAGATAGAGTTTCTAAAAAAGACAAAAATGCTTGGGTAGAAGATGGTGAAAAACAATTAAAGCGTACTATTGAATATTTTGAGAAGACAGAGCAAAGTAATAATTTTAGAGAAAAACGTGCTTATATAGCTAATAAAGCTCATCCTACATTTAAAGAAAGTCAATTGCAACGAATGAAAAGCTTTAAACAAGAAACAGGGTACACTTTACGAATAGAAAACAGAATTAAAATACCATCATATTAGCTTCAATAAAACTCTAATTTTTTAACCATAAAATGAAAATTATAAAACAGAATAAACTTTGGTACTATCTTCGCAATTATGCTATTGTATTCTTAGGAAAGCAGGGTAGCTACCAGCAAAGAATGGCTACGCTAAAAGCTGAAATGAGTGAAGAGCAATTAGCTGCCTTAGAAGCGCGTGTGACTTACTACTGCAAGCTCTCGGCTCCTGTTGTGCTATCACGAGAAAAACATATTAGGGATTTGAGAAGCCCCAAAAGTCCGAAGGCTTACTATTTTGACACTTATCGCTATGCGCGGTATTTTGATGAAAATAATGCTATTGACTTTGTATTTGGTGATGTGATTCATACCCCAGAAAGGGCAAGCCTCGTAAAGAGTAGACCGATAGGTGATGGCAATGAAAATTCGGTATTGCTAAAACTTGATGAACCTCGCCACTATATACGCATTGTTGGCGACCAACCTTTTCGGCAAAAAAAGAACTTATTGATAGGAAGAGGTGCTATTTATCAACAACATAGATTTGATTTCTACGATAAATATTTTGGACATCAATTGTGTGATTTGGGAAGTGTTGGTAAAAAAGGGATAGGCAAAGCTGAATGGGAAAAACCTAAAATGGGACTCAAAGAGCATTTGGATTATAAATTTGTACTGAGCTTGCAAGGTAATGATGTGGCTACTAACCTGAAATGGATAATGTCGTCTAACTCGGTGGCTGTGATGCCTAAGCCTACTATTGAAACGTGGTTTATGGAGGGTACTTTGGTGGGCGGAGTGCATTATATAGAAATAGCTGCTGATTACTCTGACTTGGAAGCTCAATTGGAGTACTATATTGCGCATCCTGAGGCTTGTGAAGCGATTATAAAAAATGCGCAACAGCACACGGCTGCCTTTTGGAATAAAAAAACAGAAGAATTATGCCATTTGATGGTGCTTGAAAGATATTTTTCAATGACTAATTCTTAAAACTTCGTTATGAACCGATTAGACTTTATGAATTCTGAATTTTGAATTGGGCACAAGCTGCAAGCTTACGCTAGCGGGGGAATAGAAAACAGAATTAAAATACCATATATTAATACGTCTTCCTAAAATACAATCTTTATGAAAAGAATACTCTATCTATTAATTGTTTCTCTACTTGTGGCTAATTGCTGGCAACCTTCTGATAAAAAGGAGAATAATGAAGTCTCTCAAGCAAATAATATAAAAGAAAATCCTAAAGAAGATTTCGGCGAAGAGGAAATGCCTAAACAAAGTAATGATACTATTATTACTCCTAAAGATGTACAGGTAAATGAAGATGGTACTATTTTTTATGATCATCACCGACTCATTTACATCGAAAAAATTTCTGAACTTATAAAGAAAGTAGAAGATACTGAGATATTTAAGCTTAAAGAAATTTATAGATGTTACATCAATAAAGATGAATTAGAAGATATGATCTTAGCTTTTGATAATGAGTATACTCATTTTTCAGCTACTGGAGATATTGATTGGACTGTTGCTCCCGTTATAGTGCTACTCAACAAAGGGGATAATCTATATAAAATGTCTTATAATTCAACAATTTACCCTAATTCTTTTGGAGATAACTTTGGCAACATCTCTATAAAGAACAATTTTTTTACTATTGAATTATTTAATCAAGTACTTGAGAAATATGATTCTGAAAAGTACATCACTTTCAAATATGACGAACAGAAGAAGGATATTTTTCTTCATAGATATGGAGAGATTATCAATTGGTGGGAAAGTAAACCTACTAACACCCAACTTACTAAAAAAGATTTTGGAGAAATATCTTTTGAAGAATACGATGAAGATATGATAAAAGAATTAGTTTATAAGGTAAAGAATAAATAAAAAACTGCCCCAGAATAGTTGGGCAGTTTTTTATCTCTTATTTACTTCCTCTAAGTACGGGGTTTAACTCCTCATCGTTATACATTTTCATTTGTTTATAGACCTTCATATACTTTCTGCCTGCGGCGATATCGTCTAAAAGCTGGTTGAGGGCTGTTGAGAGGTCTTTTTTCTGTTCGAGGAGTGTATTGAGTTTTTCTTGGCACTTGGCGCGATGCTCGGAAGTGGCATCGGGGCGGGTTGCTTCTTGTTGCATATGATATATTTTGAGCGCTAAAATAGAAAGTCTATCTACTGCCCAAGCAGGACTTTCGGTATTGATAGTAGCGGTAGGGAGTGGCTGTACTCCTTTGTAAAAATCTAAAAAATAACTATCTATATACTCTACCATATCGGTGCGATCTTGGTTGGACGTATCAATTTTGCGTTTGAGGTCGAGGGCTGCTACGGGGTCGATGTGTGGGTCGCGAATGATATCTTCATAATGCCATTGCACGGTATCAATCCAATTTTTGCGATATAACAAATGGTTGAGCAAATCGGAAGTGGGATATGGATTGGTGAAGGGTTGATATACATCATCGGCAATGTGGTAGTGCGCGATGCTTTCTTCAAATATTTTAAAGGCTTTTTCTGAAAACATAGTGATTATTTTTTTGCGCAAATATAATCTTTTTTATTGAAAGTTCAATCATTTTGCGTAACTTTGCTGCAAATTTAATTTTCTACCTATGAAACAACTTTTTTATACTTTAATTTTATTTGTAATGGCTATGGAACTTTCACAAGCACAACAATCGGCTGATAATCAAACTATTTACCAATTTACCGTAGAAGATATTAACGGCAATGCCTATGCTTTATCGGGGCTTAAAGGCAAGAAAGTAATGATTGTAAATACGGCTTCTAAATGTGGGCTTACCCCTCAATACAAAGAATTAGAGGGGCTTTATCAACAATATAAAGATAAGGATTTTATCATTATAGGTTTTCCTGCTAACAACTTTTTGGGTCAGGAGCCTGGTAGTAATGAGGAAATTGCTTCTTTTTGCAGTATCAATTACGGGGTGAGTTTTCCGATGATGGCTAAAATATCTGTAAAAGGGAAAGAGATGCATCCTTTGTATCAGTTTTTGACTCAGAAGGCAAAAAACGGCGTAGAAGATAGCAAAGTGCAATGGAATTTCCAAAAGTACCTAATAGGTAGGGATGGGCGACTTGAAAAGGTGATTGCTCCGCGCACTTTGCCTACAAGTGATGAGGTAACCCAATGGATTGAACAATAATGCGTGCAAAATTTTTTACAGATTATCGCTTTATAACAATACTATGGTTTGGCTTGGCTTTGGCGACCATAGTGCAGAATGTTTTTATAAGGGGTCAGTTTAACAATTATCTTATTTTTGATGGTGTTTTTTGGCACACACTTAAGCAATTGCCTCTGTATGTCGCTTATCCTGAAGAGTATTTTGATACGAATCATTATGGGATATTGTTTAGTATTGTAATTGCTCCTTTTGCTATATTGCCTAAGTGGCTGGGGTGCACTTTGTGGATTATAGCCAATGCGGGGTTTCTGTATTGGGCTATCAGGCAATTGCCTTTGCCTAAAATGGGTATTATAGGGGTATTGCTTATCGCTGCTCACGATATGTATACGGCTGCGGCTATGCAACAATTCAATATAGGCGTTATAGCCCTTTTGGCAGGGAGTTTTGTATTTATACAGCGTGGAAAGAGCCATTGGGCTACGCTTTTTATACTAATAGGCACTCTGACAAAGCTCTATGGCATTGTAGGGCTTGCTTTCTTTTTCTTTGCGAGGGATAAATGGCGTTTTGTATGGAGCGGGGTGCTGTGGTTGGTAGTATTGGGCTGCCTGCCGATGCTTTTTACTTCGCCTGACTATGTGCTTTCGCAATACTATGATTGGTGGATATCTCTTTCTGAAAAAAACAATTCGAACACTGGGGTAACAGTGTATAACTTGCAAAATTTGTCTTTATTAGGCTTTTTACAACGCACGGGCATTTACAACAACAACGGAATAGTAATATTAGTAGGCTTACTATTATTTGCCTTGCCTTATTTGCGTATTGACCGCTATAAGGATTTAAATTTCAGATTGTTGTTATTAGCTTCTACAAGTATATTTTTATGTTTATTCAGTACGGGGACTGAAAATAGTACTTATATAATAGCTTATGTGGGTGTGGGGGTATGGTTTATGGTGAGTGAGCTGCCTATGAAGGTGAAAATAGCATTGCTTGTATTGGCTATGCTGGGTTCGCTCTCGCCTACTGACATTTTTAAGCCGCTGAAAGAGCCTTATATTATCAGATATTCATTAAGGGCAGTGCCTGTAACGCTGGTATGGCTTGCGATAGTGTGGGAGATGGTTAGTGGTAAGTTGGTAGTTCATAAAAATTAGTTAGTAGAGATGAAAACAATAGATATAGTAGTGCCTTGCTATAATGAAAGTGAAAATATTATAGCGTTTTATAGGCAAGTAAGAAAGGTTTTTACTGAAAAGTTATCTAATTATGACTATTTATTTATTTTCGTGAATGACGGAAGTAGCGATAATAGCCTAAACATACTAAAACAATTGGCTGCCGAAGACGAAAGGGTAAAATACCTATCTTTTTCTCGCAATTTTGGGCACCAATTGGCTGTAAAAGCAGGGCTTGACTTTGCTTTTGGCGATGCTGTTATCTCACTTGACGCTGATTTGCAACATCCACCTTCGCTTATACCTGAATTGGTAAAACAATGGGAAGCGGGCAACCAAGTGGTGGCTACCTTGCGCACTTATCCTGCTGATACCCCTAAAAAGAAACAAAAAACATCACAACAGTTTTACAAATTGCTGAATATGCTTTCGGATATAGAAATTAAAGAAGGTTCGGCAGATTTTCGTTTGTTGGATCGTGCTGTGGTGAAGGTAATTAGGTCGATGAAGGAGAATGAGCCTTTTTTGCGAGGCATTGTGCCTTGGGTAGGCTTTAAGCAGTGCTATGTGCCTTATACCGCACAAGCGCGGTTTGCTGGAGAAAGCAAATATACAGTGAAGAAAATGATGAACTTAGCCCTTTCGGGGGTAACAGCTTTTAGTGTAAAACCTCTTTATATAGCAGTGCTTTTGGGCTTTGGATTTTCGCTTTTGTCGCTGTTGTATATTCCTTATGTAATTTACGCTTTTGTGAGTGGCACTGAAATATCGGGCTGGGCATCACTGATTATGACCATTGTATTTTTTGGTGGATTACAGCTTATTATACTGGGTATTATAGGTATTTATATAGGAAAAATATTTAAACAAACAAAGGATAGACCTAACTACATTATTCAAGAAAGTAGTTTTTCATAAATAACAACAATGATTTATTTGAGTTTTGACATAGAAGAGTTTGATATGCCCAAAGAATACGGCTACGACATTGCTTTTGAGCGACAAATAGCTATTTCGCGGGCAGGACTTATCGCAATATTAGACTTGCTCAAAAAACACCAAATGCGTGCTACGTTTTTCTCGACTGTGGTATTTGCACAGCAAGTACCTGACCTGATAGAGCGGCTTATAGGTGAAGGACACGAGTTGGCATCGCATACTTACTTTCATTCTGATTTTGAGGAAGCTCATTTGAAATTATCAAAAGAGGCTCTTGAAGGAGAATTTGGGGTAACAATAGAGGGGTTGCGTATGCCTCGGATGCTGGAAGTAACTGCTAAAGCTGTGAAAGAGGCTGGCTATAGGTATAATTCATCTATCAATCCTACATTTTTACCTGGTAGATACAATAAACTGAGCGTTCCGAGACATTATTTTAACGAAAATGGACTTTGGCAGATACCTACAGCGGTGAGCTGTTTTAGAATACCGCTATTTTGGCTTTCTTTTCACAATTTTCCGCTATGGTTATACCGCTTTTTATTAAAAAGGAGTGTAAAATCGGTAGGATATGCGGCGCTTTACTTTCACCCTTGGGAATTTACAGATTTGCACCAAAAGGAATTTAATTTTCCTGCCTATGTGATGCGTAATACGGGTGAGGATATGATAGCACGTTTTGATAAGCTGTTGAGCTTTATAGGACAACAAGGGTGGAAAACGGGCTTATATAAAGATTTAGTGCGAGCCACACAAGCAGTTGGGGTGTAGATAAAATAGATTAATAATTAAAAATTTAAACATTAAAAATGAAATTAGATATATTAGCTTTTGGGGCGCATCCTGATGATGTGGAATTGGGGGCGGCAGGCACTATTGCTAAGGAAATTAGCTTAGGCAAAATTGTGGGTATCATAGACCTGACACAAGGCGAACTTGGCACGCGTGGAAGTGCTGAAATACGCCATCAGGAAGCTACTAAAGCCAAAGAACTATTAGGAGTAATGGTGCGCGAGAACTTGAAGTTTAGAGATGGTTTTTTTGTGAATGATGAGGCGCATCAGTTAGAAATTATCAAAAAGATACGTCAGTACCAGCCAGATATAGTACTTTGCAATGCTGTAGATGATCGCCATATTGACCATGGTAAGGGCAGCAAATTGGTTAGTGATGCTTGCTTCCTCAGTGGGCTTCGCCGTATTGAGACTACCCTTGATGGCAAAGCGCAAAGTGCTTGGCGACCTAAGGTGGTGTATCACTATATACAATGGAAAAATATAACACCTGACTTTGTAGTGGATATTACAGGATTTATGGAAGCTAAAGTAAATGCTGTGTTAGCTTATAGTTCGCAGTTTTACGATAGCAATAGCAACGAGCCTACTACGCCTATCTCTGATCGTAACTTCTTAGACAGTGTAACCTATCGCGCTCGAGACCTTGGAAGGCTAATTGGTACAGATTTTGCGGAAGGTTTTACGTGTGAGCGAGTGCCTGCCGTGAAAAGTGTTTTTGATTTGATATAATAGAAACACATTAAATTAGAATTATAGAACTGACATTAATAAAAAACAATTATGAAATTAGCATTATTAACCATAGGAATTTTGCTTCTTTGTGTAGGAGGTATGGCAATAAAAATATGGGGTAAAAAAGGAGGTAAGTTCTCTGGATCTTGCGCTAGCCAAAGTCCTTTTTTGAATCCTGAAGGGGAACCTTGTAGCTTTTGTGGTCGTATGCCTGATGAACAAGAATGCCGTAAAAAATAATGACTGATAGCTTAGAAAATCATATAACTGCTGCCAAAGAAGGCAACCAGCGCGCATTTAGTGCTTTGCTGGATGCTTATTGGAGCGATGTATATAATTTTCAACTGAAAAGGGTGGGTGATGAACAAGAGGCTGAAGACATTACAGTACAGACTTTTGCTCGTGCATTTAGCAAAATAGAACTGTATGACGCACAATACTCTTTCAGGACGTGGCTGATAACCATTTCAAAGCGCATTCACATAGATATGCTACGGCAGCAAGATGAAATGTTATTGCACTTAGGTACCGAAGAGCGGGAATCTGGATGGATAGCCGACCAATCGCCTACTGGGGAAGACCACCTCATTATGCAACAACAATCTGACACTTTACTGAAAATGATTGGGCAACTTAAAGAACCCTACAAAACGGTTATAGAGTTGCGTTATCTGCAAGAAAAAAGTTACAAGGAAATTGCTGAAACTATGCATATTACAATGAGCAACGTGAAGGTTACTCTATTGCGTGCCAAGAAAATACTTGGGGAACTATATTCAGTAGCAAATCGTTAGAAAAAGGCGAATGGTAATAATAAAAGATATTTTGGCATTATTTTTGCAAATTGTAATACATAAATAATAACTAAAAAACGTAATCAAATGGCAAATATTACATTTCACGAACAGCCTGCACACACTGCGGGTAATCTTCCTGAAGTAGGTTCTACAGCAGCCAACTTCACTTGTGTAACCAATGAGTTAAAAGAAGTAGCTTTAGCTGATTTTAAAGGCAAAAAAGTGCTCCTAAATATCTTCCCAAGTGTAGATACAGGTGTATGTGCTACTTCGGTACGTAAATTCCATACGGAAGCTGCCAAAGTGCCTAATGTAGCGATTGTGTGTGTATCAAAAGACTTGCCTTTTGCTTTAGGACGCTTTTGTGCTGCTGAAGGCATTGACAATCTTGTAATGGCATCGGATTTTCGCGGTGATTTTTCGGCTCATTATCCCGTAACATTTACTGATAGTCCGCTAAAAGGATTGCTATCACGTTGTGTAATAGTAGTAGATGAGCAAGGAAAGGTAGTATATACCGAGCAAGTGGCTGAAACCACCAATGAGCCTAACTACGAAAAGGCTTTAGCAGCTCTTGGCAAATAGGCGAGGCTATTGTCTTAAAATAGAGAGTATTCAAAAAAGAGTGGTAAATTCTTTTTGAATACTCTCTATTTTTTTGTTGTTAATTGTGATTTGTTTTGTATCTTTGCCCCATAAAAACGAGTTAAAAACTAATGGCTAAGAAAAAACAACAGGCTGACAATCAGCTAGCAAAACCATCTAAAAAGAAGAAGGCAGGCAATGGTAATTCGCGGATTATCCTTGGGATTGCCTTTATACTATTTTCGTTGTACTTGGCTTATGTATTTTTTACCTTCTTTATCTACTGGAAAGATGACCAAAGCATCGCTGCTAACCTAAGCGACCGCAGCCTATTACCCGAAAATGGCGGAAATAAAGGGGGTAGCTTCTTTACTGATACTTTTGTATTCAAAGGCTTTGGCTTTGCTACTTTCATAGGGGTAGGCTTACTGTTCCTCATAGGGATTAATTTGGTGTTTAGAAATGTAAAACGCCTTGTAAATCTCTGTTATTGGGGGGTGTTGATAATGATATATATATCCGCCGTATTGGGCTTTTGCCAAGGAGAGGCTACTGTATGGGCAGGAACTGCTGGCTATGAGCTAAACCATTGGATGCAAGATTATATAGGGGCGATGGGTACGGCGTTGGTATTGCTCTTCATCGGTTTTGTGATTATTACAATTAAGATGAAGCTAAACTTGCAAAAAATAGTAGCTAACGCCAAAAATTTTATAACAAGCCTCAGCCAAAAAACTCATAGTAATAGTGAAACTTCTACTGAAACAGCGAAAGAAGATGAAGACGAGGAAGAGGACGATGAAGAAGATGAGGATGATACACAAGCCCTCCCCCAACAGGAAATTGTAAATGACCAAGAACCACCTATAGACCCTTACACTCACAAAAACCTTATCCCTACAATAGGGGGAGGCGAGCTGGAAATTACACAGCCTATAGATGAAGAGGAAGTAACTCCTGCCATTACACCTGCTGTACCTCCTGCAATGCTTTCGCCTGAGGAATTAGCGCAACAACTGGTGGATAATTACGGTGAATACGACCCACGCTTAGAACTGAGTGATTATCGTTTTCCTACTATAGACTTGCTAAATGAGCCTAAAGACAAGGGTATCGTCATCAACGAGGAGGAACTAAAAGAGAATAATGATAAAATTATCAAGACGCTCTCTAAGTTTAAAATTGAGATACAGCGGATAAAGGCTACTGTGGGACCTACTGTTACTCTTTACGAAATAGTGCCTGCCGATGGGGTACGAATTTCAAAAATAAAAAGCTTGGAAGATGATATTGCTCTATCATTAGAGGCTTTGGGTATTCGTATTATTGCTCCTATTCCTGG
The DNA here is from genome assembly GCF_000318275.2 of Capnocytophaga sp. oral taxon 332 str. F0381. NCBI lineage: Bacteria > Pseudomonadati > Bacteroidota > Flavobacteriia > Flavobacteriales > Flavobacteriaceae > Capnocytophaga > Capnocytophaga sp. oral taxon 332. The sequence continues at coordinate 130,832 of NZ_KB291341.1, read as the reverse complement.
TAAAGGAACTATTGGTATTGAGGTGCCTAACAAGAAACCTACAACGGTGTTTATGCGTACGATGATAAACTCATCGCGCTTTCAGAACACGGATATGGAACTTCCGATAGCCTTTGGGAAAACGATAAGCAATGAAACTTTTGTAGAAGACCTTACTAAGATGCCTCACTTGCTAATGGCTGGTGCTACAGGACAAGGGAAATCGGTAGGTATTAATGTGGTACTTACTTCTTTGCTTTACAAAAAACACCCTTCGGAGGTTAAATTTGTATTAGTAGACCCTAAAAAAGTAGAGCTTTCTATCTTTGAACATATAGAGCGGCATTTTCTTGCAAAATTGCCTAACAATGAAGATGCTATTATCACTGATTACCGAAAGGTGGTAAATACGCTAAATTCGTTGTGTATAGAAATGGAAAACCGCTATGAGTTGCTGAAGAATGCTGGGGTGCGAAACATCAAAGAATACAATACTAAGTTTAAAAAACGTATGCTAAACCCTGAAGAGGGACATCGCTTTTTGCCTTATATCGTGTTGGTAGTTGATGAGTTTGCCGACCTGATAATGACTGCAGGTAAAGAGGTGGAAATGCCTATAGCACGTTTGGCACAGCTGGCACGCGCTATCGGTATTCACTTAATTATTGCTACACAGCGTCCGACAGTGAACGTTATCACGGGAATCATCAAGGCGAACTTCCCTGCGCGTATTGCCTTCAAAGTAACTGCAAAAGTAGATTCTAAAACGATATTAGATGGTTCGGGGGCTGAACAGCTTATAGGTCGTGGAGATATGTTGTTCTCTAAGGGCAATGAGCCCATACGTATACAATGTGCTTTTGTAGATACGCCCGAAGTGCAACGAATAAATGACTATATAGGGGCTCAGCGTGCTTACCCTACCCCGTACTTATTGCCTGAATATGTGGGGCCTGATAGTGAGCCTACTGATAATAGTGATTTTGACCCTTCAGAACGAGATTCGATGTTTCGCGAAGCTGCTGAAATAGTGGTTAACTCTCAACAAGGGTCGGCTTCGTTCTTGCAACGAAAGCTGAAATTGGGTTATAATCGTGCGGGTAGGGTTATAGACCAGCTGGAATACGCTGGGATAGTAGGTCCTTTTGAGGGTAGCAAAGCAAGACAGGTGCTTATCCCTGACCTTGCAAGCCTAAATAATCTTCTGGGTGAATAAAAATAAAGTTATGAGAATTGTATTTATGGGTACTCCCGATTTTGCATTGGGAAGCCTAAAAGCATTAGTAGAAAACCATTATAATGTGGTGGGGGTAGTAACTGTTGCCGATAAACCTGCTGGAAGAGGACAGAAGTTATATCAATCGCCAGTGAAAGTGTATGCAGAACAAATGGGGATACCTGTACTACAACCTGTAAAACTAAAAGATGAGGCTTTCGTAGAGGCGCTCAAAGCGCTTGCCCCTGATGTGCAAATAGTAGTGGCTTTCCGTATGCTTCCCGAAGTAGTTTGGCGATTGCCTCGCTTGGGTACTTTCAATCTTCACGCTTCATTATTACCTAACTATCGTGGTGCTGCGCCTATCAATTGGGCTATTATCAATGGCGAAAAAGAAACGGGTGTTACTACTTTTTTCATAGATGAGAAAATAGATACTGGCGCTATCATACAGCAAGCCGTTACTCCTATAGCACCTCACGAAACCGCAGGAACACTTCACGATAAACTAATGACGCAAGGCGCACAACTCGTGCTACAAACTATTGATAGCATAGCTAACGGCACTTGCCAAACACAGCCTCAAAACAAAGAGATTACATATGCTGAAGCTCCTAAAATATACAAAGAGACTTGCAAGATAAATTGGGAGACTAATGGAACGGCTATTGAACAGCTTATCAGAGGAATGAGCCCCTACCCTACTGCCTGGACGGAAATGCCTCTGAACGGGGAACTATTGCAGCTAAAAATATATGATGCTATATTTGAACCTGCACAACATAGCGAAGAAGTAGGTAAGTTCATCATAGAAAAGAAAACAATGAAGGTAACTGTAAAAGATGGTTATATACAGCTATTAGAAGTGCAATTACCTGCTAAAAAGCGAATGAAAATAGCTGATATGCTTAACGGTTTAAAATAAACTACAATATTAATCGTTTAAAATACAATAAAACTATGAGTGTTTTTACAAAAATTATCAATGGGGAAATACCTTGTTATAAGGTAGCTGAAGACGATAATTTCATTGCGTTTTTTGATATCAACCCCAATGCCTTAGGGCATACACTTTGTGTACCTAAAAAGGAAATTAACTACATTTTTGATATGGAAGATGAGCTTTATCTAAAGCTAATGGCTTTCTCTAAAAAAGTAGCTACTGCATTAAAAAAAGTAGTGCCTTGTGAGCGTATAGGAGTAGCTGTAGTAGGGCTTGAAGTACCTCACGTGCACGTGCATCTTATCCCAATCAGCAAAATGAGTGAAATGACTTTCTTAGAGAAAGTACACCCTACCGATGAAACCTTCAAAGACTTAGCCAACAAGGTTAGTGCAGCCCTTTAGTTGCAATACTATATTGGCAAAACAAAAAAGCTATCAATAGTCATATGATTATTGATAGCTTTTTTTGTTTCAAAAAGTTACTCGTTATTTAGCGTTAAGTACTTCATCTAAAGCGTCAGTATAAGCTTTTTTAGGAGCTACCCCTACTTGTCTACCTACTACTTCACCATTATTGAAGATTAAAACTGTAGGAATGTTGCGAATTCCATATTTACCAGCAAATTCTTGGTTGTTATCTACATCTACTTTGCCTACTACTACTCTCCCTTCGTATTCCTTAGATACTTCTTCAATTACAGGAGCAAGCATACGGCAAGGTCCACACCAAGTTGCCCAAAAATCTACCAATACAGGTTGTGTACTCTTCAGTACCAACTCTTCAAAATTTCCGTCTGTTATTTCTAATGCCATATTTATATATTTTTTAGTTGTTTTTAATTTTATAGTGCAAAGGTACTAATTTTTTCCGTTATGTTATATAGAAAATTATACTTTTTTGTTATACCATTATCAGCGTTGTACTGATTGTAAAAAGCTTTTGAAACTTTCTTTTTCATCTTGAAAAGTAAACTTATCAAGTAGCAAATAGTAATTTTGAGGGTCTATTACACGATCGTAGGCTGACTTTGCCAGCGAAAGCTTGCTATTGCCAAAAGAAAGCGATGATATAAGCTCACCCACCTGCGCAGTAGTAAGAACTACCAAATTCTTCTGCATATTGAAGAAAGATAGCTTTTCATCATCAAAAGTTTGCTTTTTGTACATTGTTATAAACTTTTGATATTCTTCTGGAGGCATTGGTCTACCTATTTGCATTGCAAAATCACCTCCTGAGTATGACCTATTCCAAACATCATTCCACTGCCTTCCGTGATATGAAGGCTCATTGTTATTCAATGTTATCTCGTCTAATAAATACAATCCACCTTGCGTGAAAAAGTCCATTACCATACGTGTATTATCACGAGGGCTGATGGTTACTCTATAAATAAGCTGGCGTCCTGCCCATATAGAAAGCGGTTGCGATACTGAGGCTAAGTCAAAAAAGCGAAACATACCATTGGCATTTGTTATTTCTTGGTCGCCAATGCTTACCGTAAAGCGTCCTTGTTCTGGAATACGTATAAATACCTCCGAATAGCCTCTATTATAATCAGCTTCCCAACGATAATCAATATTGATAGTTACCCCACCGCGCCCTATTACAGCACGAGACTGCTTGTTGGGCTGATATTCATTTTGCAATAAACGCCCTGCACTACCCACTTGTTGCGCTCTTACAGCAACAGCCATCACGAAAGCTATAATAAGCAAACCTATTTTTTTCATTTCTCTTTGTATTTTATAAGAATAGAGTAGCTAATACCGTGCCAAAATATTATTTCTTCTTTTTAGTAGTTTTCGTTTTGGGAGCTTTTTCGTTTAATAATGCCAACGCTTGTTCTTTGCTAAAAGTCTCTACATCAGTCTCTTTAGGAAGTTCTATCTTTGTTTTTCCTTTGATGAGCGTATAACGACCCCAGCGCGCTTTCTCTAAGCGTATTTCACCCTCATCCCATTGTTTTACAACTTTTTCTTGTTCTTTCTGTAGCTTGCTTTCTATCAGCTCTTCTACATCTTTAGGGGTCAGTCTATCAAAATTATATTTTTTAGTTACATTGATGTAAATATTATTCCATTTTATAAAAGGCCCAAATCTTCCTACCCCTTTTGTAACCTCAGCACCCTCATAGATAGCTATAGGAGCATCTGCTTTCTTCTTTTCGCTTATCAATTCTTTTGCTCGCTCTAAAGTTACCGAAAAAACATCTTCACCTTTAGCCAATGAAATATAAGCATCACCGTAATGTACATAAGGCCCAAATTTGCCTACGTTTACTTCTACGTTTTTACCATCAACAATTCCTAAATGGCGTGGTAACTCAAAGAGTTTTAGTGCCTCTTCAAAAGTAATCGTCTCTATTGACATTCCCGCCAACAAACTTGCATAAATAGGCTTTTCAGCATCTTCAGGGTTACCTATTTGTGCCATTGCTCCGTAGCGCCCCAAACGAACACTTAGCGGGCGACCCGTTTTAGGGTCTGTACCCAATAAGCGTTCACCCGTTTCTCGCCCCGAATTCTTTTCTACATTCTCTACTATAGGGTGAAAATGAGTGTAAAACTTACCAAGCATTTCTGTCCAATTTTCACTTCCTTCGGCTATAAGGTCAAAACTATTTTCTACATTTGCTGTAAAATTATAGTCCATAATAGTATCAAAATGAGCTACTAAAAAGTCATTTACAACACTACCTATATCCGTAGGAATAAGTTTACCTTTGTCGGCACCCACCCTTTCGGTAAGTGTTTTTTTCTCTATAGTGTTATTTACAAGCCTAAGCAGCTGATAGTTACGCAATTCACCTTCCAAGGTCGAACGTTCCACATAACCCCTATTTTGAATCGTAGAAATAGTAGGTGCATAAGTTGAAGGACGTCCAATACCCAATTCTTCAAGTTTTTTCACCAGCGAAGCCTCAGTATAACGAGGCTGAGGACGCGTAAATCGCTCAGTAGCAGTAATATTTTTATTAGTAAGTGGTTCGCCTTCTTTTAGGGTAGGCAACATCCCCTCTTGCTCTTCGTCTTCATCGTCCGTACTTTCCAAATAAACTTTCAAAAATCCGTCAAACTGAATCATTTCGCCCGTAGCTGTAAAAAGCTCGTGATGCTTGTCGTTTTCTATTTTTGCAATAGTACGTTCTAACTGAGCATCAGCCATTTGAGAGGCAAGAGTACGTTTCCAAATAAGTTCGTATAGCTTATTTTGGTCTGGTTCAGCAGCTATGGTAGGTTTGCTCATATCTGTAGGGCGTATTGCCTCGTGAGCCTCTTGTGCCCCTTTGCTCTTAGTCGCAAAATTCCTTACCTGACTATATTTATCGCCAAAAAGCTGTACAACAGTATTTTTAGCACTATTCAAAGCCTCTTGCGACAAATTTACGCTATCAGTACGCATATAAGTTATAAAACCAGACTCGTATAAGCGTTGTGCTACCGACATCGTTTTGCTTACTGAAAAATGAAGCTTGCGTGCTGCCTCTTGTTGTAGTGTAGAAGTCGTAAAAGGAGGTGCTGGCGATTTTTTGGTCGGTTTTTTCTCTAATGATTGTACTTTGAAGTTCGCCCCTATATTTTTTTGTAGAAAAGCCTCTGCTTCTGCCTGTGTATTAAAACTTTTTGATAGCGAAGCTTTTACTATTTTTCCTTCCGAAGTAGTAAATTCAGCCGTAATTTTGTATGACGATTGAGTTTTGAAGTCTTGTATTTCGCGCTCGCGTTCAACAATCAGTCGCACAGCTACCGATTGCACGCGCCCTGCCGAAAGACCGCTTTTTATTTTCTTCCATAGCACAGGCGAAAGCTCGTACCCCACTAAGCGGTCAAGCACACGGCGTGCTTGTTGTGCATTAACTAAATTGTAATCAATACCTCGCGGGTTCTTGATAGCTTTTTCAATAGCAGCTTTGGTGATTGAGTTGAAAACAATACGTTTGGTATTAGCTTCATTTAGATGAAGCGTTTCCGCTAAATGCCAAGCAATAGCCTCTCCTTCGCGGTCTTCATCCGATGCTAGCCATACCATTTCGGCTTTAGATGTAAGTGCTTTGAGCTCTTTTACCAAGTTCTTTTTATCGTTCGAAATCAAATACTGTGGTTTGAATCCGTTTTGCACATCTACTCCCAATTCATTGGAAGGCAAGTCAGCAATATGCCCATAACTCGATACTACTTTATAGTCTTTACCAAGAAATTTTTCAATAGTTTTTGCTTTTGCTGGCGACTCAACAATCACTACATTTTTAGCCATACGCTTCTATGTTTTTTTAGTTATTGCGGGCAAAGGTACAAAATAATGTTTAATTGCCAATAATTAATTTTAAATTCCTGCCAACCGCCCATTCCACCCCTAAGTGAGATTGTCGGTGTCATATTTCTTTGCCAAAGAGAAATCCTATCTCATAAATATAGAAAGACCCTCTCTTTTTGTCTTCATAGTATAGTTTTCCTTCTTTTTGTTGAAAGTTATATATTGTATCCATTCCATCTATAATAGAATGGTTTAAAGTATTTAATTTTATACTATATTTCCAATATTTATCCTCGTCATTACTAAAGGAAAAAGAAAGTTGTTTTTCTTTAGGAGTTCTATAAAAGCACATTCCTGAACTTATCATTACAGAATCTACTTTCCCAAAAGAATCAAAATATATTTTCTCTCTTACAGCATATTCTTTATTGCTAAAACAATACATTTCATACTCTGAAAAACCTGTAGAATTACGTATTTCTATTCTACTTTGGATGTAAAAACGTTCTTGGTTTTTGTTATATTGGCAAGAAAAAAGAAAAAGAATTATGATTATAATTCCTTTAACTTTTAGTAATTGTCTCATTTTTTTTAACATTTTTCTCTCTTTTTCTCCATTTTTTTACCACTTCTCGTGTTTCTAATATTTGGTTTTTAGGAATAACACCAAAACATCTAATTTCCTAATTCTCTAATTTGCTAATTATCATATGGTATCACCTTTATCTGCCCACTTTCGTATTCAGCCAAAAACACTTGTGACGGACTTTCATAGCCTAATTCTTGCAGTTTTGCAAGCAACCATTCTTCGGTTTTATCCACATCCTCCAACACGCTTTTCTGAATAATCCCATCAGTGATGATAGGATATTTAGGGTTCTCTTCGCCTGCCAATACAATAATGAGCTCGCCGTTTTGTTCAAGCACCGCCCTTTTCACATTTCTGATATAGTATATCCCCTCTTTACGAAGTTTAAAAGCCAGCTCGTGTGCTGTAATTTTAGCCCTCTTACAAGCAGCAATATCTATTTTGCCCCGATTGATAACAATCACAGGGGCTCCATCTATAAATCTCCTAAAAGCGTGATTTTTAGTTTTAAGTTGTCGCAAACCAATGATTAAAAATGCCCAAATAAGCAAAACAATTGTAAACTGAAAGAGATTCACCGCTGGACTGTAAATCACACCCCCGATAATTCCCCCCAGCACGTAATTTTGCACCTGATCCATAGCCGAAGTAGGTGCCAAATTGCCCTTGCCCGATTTGTTGATAATCAACACAAGTGCCAACAAGCCTAAAAATAGTTTTAGAAATACATCTAAGTAAAAAAACTCATCCGATTCGAGATAAGGTATTGTAAACATAAATTTGATAAATTAGAATGAAATATTAAGCCCTATTTCCATAGTGTTGTAGTCTTTTCGCACAGATACAATAGGAGCAGTGTCGTAAATAAGACGATAAGTACCCACGATGCCTATCGTAGGAGTGATGTTGTATCTAAGATCTGCCGCTCCACCATAGCGTGCCTCTTTAAAAGTACTATCAGGACGAGTTTGATGAATAGCAGTAGTGGTAAGCTCCCATTTTTCACCTAATCGAAGTTTATAGCTAAGCGACAAATGAGTTTTGATACTATTTGTATAAGCGTAGTCAGGATTGTTGGTATTGGGGGCTGGGTGTTGCCATTTTTCGTGTTCAAAGAATACACCTACCGCAGCAAACATTAGTGAAGTTTTAGTATTTATTAGCCGGTAGCGCGATTGCAAGCCTGCAGAAATCTTGTGGTTCATACCCCTACTTTCAGCCCATTGCGATTCAGCATAAGGATATAACTCAAAAGCGTGGTCTAACAAATAGCGGTATTCCAAATGTATATAACCCCCACTTACGATAAGCATTCTGCCATAGGTAGAAAACTCAAATTTATTGATAACGTTTATCACCCTATTGCGGTTGAGCAGTAAATTGAGGTTAGCCGTATTTTTGAGTGTGAAAACATTAGCTTTTTCAGTTTTAAAATCCAAAATAGGCATCAAAGTACCTTGTAGTGTCTTGGTGCTGTCTATTGTCATAGTCAGATTTTCCGAAAAAAGCATCTGCGAATAAGCAGTAGCCGAAAACAGCAATGCCCCTAATAAAGAAAGTAATTGTTTCATCGTGATTTTTAAGTTTTTCTTTTTCGGGCGCAAAAATAGTAATAATTAGCAAATTAGCAATTTGCTAATTCCCCAATTTCCTAATTCCCCAATTTGCTAATTTCCCTTTACAAACGTGCTGGCAGGCAGTCCCGCACCATTCACCAAATTGCCATCGGTGAACGGAGCAAAGCCATAACGCACCTGTTGCGGATGCGGAACCTCAGGGCTGCTCACCTCTATAGCTTCACCCACCACTTTTGCTGTAGCAGGATAGAAAATACCATTGCGCCCCGCCACTTCAAAACTACGCAAAGCCTTCCCATCAGCACTATGCATTCCCTTATCGTAATCAAAAAAGAGAGTAGCCACACTACCTTTGAATGAAACCGACTTGCACAAAGGACCCGAAGGCACTATATCTTTGCGCCCATAGCTATCGTAAAGAGCCCAATAAGCCAGCCGTTCCCCTATAGGGCGCTTGTTTTGAGGGTGCACATCGGTAGGGTGTCCATAGTCGTAAGACACCGCCATTCCCAGATGAGAAGCCGAGTAAAGCAAACGCCGCTGCGCCTCTCTAAACCACCCCCACGAAGATCTGTTGATACTCGATAATTGAACGTAATAAAAAGGCATATCAGGCTGATGCCAAGTTTCACGCCAGCTCTCTACAAGCAAGGTAAACAGTTTGCTATAAGCCTCTTTATTATGAGCGTTCGATTCCCCTTGATACCATATTACCCCCTTGATAGCCAATGATTTCAACGGAGCTATCCCCGCCTCGTAAAGATAACAAGGCTCATAAGGATGCCGCTGACTCTTATCGTTTGCTTTGGCAATGTTCTCACCAGCGCGCTTGCGCACCCAGTCCATTATAAAATCGTTGTTACGCCAATCGCTGAGAATACGAGGAAAGCGCTTTTCAAGAGTATGCCTATCCACCCACGCTTCCGTAGGCGACCCCCCTACAGCATTACAGATAAGCCCTATCGGCATATCAGTTGTTTCTTGAAGTTTTTTGCCAAAATAGTAGCCTACTGCCGAAAACTGAGCCGCCGTCTCAGGGCTGCACATCTGCCACTGGGCAGGAGTGAAATACTGCAAGTGATTGATACTATCAAGAGTTGAAGGCTCCCACGCCACAGCATCAGTACGCCAGCGCGCTTTCATATCACAAAAGCGAATAGTAGGATACGTAGCTTGCGGAATGTCAGTACCTCCCGTAGAAGCCTGACTAAGAGTAAATTCCATATTCGATTGCCCCGAGCAAAGCCATACATCGCCCGCTATGATATTCTTAAACACCTTCTTCTCCTTTCCCGACTCAACGCTTAGCGTATAAGTTTCTTTAGCTTTCAAAGGAGCTAATATCACCTGCCATTGCCCATTGTCTGTAGCCGTAGTGCTCAGCTGTTGTTCTCCTATGCTGATAGCTACGCGCGCCTTTGCATTAGCAATCCCCTCAATTACCAGCGGTCTGCCGTGCTGAAGTACCATATTATCACTGTAGAAAGCAGGCAGTTGCAGCCCCCCATAATTACCCGTGATAGCCTTGTATACCACTTCCGCTATCCTTGCAGCCCCTTCAGCATTAGGGTGCACCGCATCGGGCAAGAGCTGTGGGTAAGCATATAAAGGACTGTGGAAGTCTATCAGTTGCACCTTCGCCTCTTCGGCAATGCGCTGTATAGCCCCCTGTATTTCCTCGTGCCAATCACGAGTCCCCGACTCAAAGCGCGGATGCGTATGCCCTATAGGAGTCATCAGGGCAATAAGAATGCGCACCTTCGGGTTTACCTTCTTAAAACTATTGATAAGAGTGAGATAATCAGTAATAAAATCATCGCGATAATTAGGCCAGTTGCGCGGGTCAGTATCGTTGATACCCAAGTGAATCACCACTATATCAGCCTCAAAAGCAAGCGCTTGCTTGTATTCCTCTTGTTCTATATAAGGGCGATGACCTTTGCTTAGCAAGGTAGCCCCCGATTTCCCAAAATTCCCCACCAAATACGGCTTTCCCAATGCGCGTTGCAGTACCGCCGGATAAGCATCGCTTTCGCGGTTTTCAAGCAAATAGCCATAAGTAATACTATTGCCCACACAAGCTACTTTGATAGTTTTTTTCTGCGCACAGCCTATAAAGCTTAATAACAGAAAAAGAAGAAATAATTGTTTTTTCATTGTTGGTTATTTTTATTACCCTATTGGTTTATGGTGCAAAGATACCCGTTTTTATTGAATATATAGCTCTGCACAAAATTATTTTCTCTCCCTCCACCCCCACTTGCGCTATCCGTGCGTCACACACTTTAGCAAACTTTCAAAGTTTGCTAAAGTTTTTCTACCCCCCAATTCAAAATTCAGAATGCGCCACACACTTTGGCAAACTTTCAGAGTTTGCCAAAGTTTTTCTACCCCCCCAATTCAAAATTCAAAATTCATAATTGTTCCCCAGCGAACCTTGAGCGAAGGTTCAGCGAAGGATGAGCGAAGGAAAGTCGGCGAGCTGGCACAGCCGAGTATGTGACGAAGGATAAGCGAATTAATAGTACAATTGCGACATACCTCCTTTTTTGAAGGGATTGCGCCACACCCCCGCTGGCGCAAGCTTGCAGCTTGTGC
>NZ_KB291341.1:94993-119653 GCF_000318275.2 Capnocytophaga sp. oral taxon 332 str. F0381 | reverse complement strand
AAATTCAAAATTCAGAATTCAAAATTCTCCTCCTCCAAAGCCAATTGTTTTTAATGATATAGTAATTGCCAATTGAAAAGTTATTACTACCTTTGCAGCTAATAAAAAACAGCCCCTATGGCTCGCATCTAACAATTATATTTATGCTTACAGAGAAACCTCTTTATTATTACAACATTATTAGAGAACAGTTCCCCAACTCCTATTTAGCTGAGGATATCAACCAAATTATCATCGGTATCGATTGCAACTATATCACCGCCAACGACTATTCTTACAGCGCCTTAGAACATTATTACCAGCAACAAAACTCCATCGCTCCCTTTGCAGGACTCTTCGGCGTATTTGCTTATGAGTGTATTCATTTCTTCGAAACACTCCCCGTAAAAGAAGAACAACAGTATGAATTTCCTGCCTTTATTTTTGCCAATGCAAAGGCTTACTTGCACTATTCCAAGATGAGCAAAGTATATTCGTTCTACGGCAATGAAGCTACTTATTACCAGCCACTTCTCAAGAGTAACACCCCAATTACCTCAACAGATAAAAAAACTTCTTTTTATCATATCCATACCGATTTAAACCAAGAGCGCAATCACTTTTATAGGGCTGTACAACGAGCTAAAGAGTATATTGGGGCTGGCGATGTGTTTCAGGTGGTGCTCAGCGAACAACTTTGTTTAGAAAGTGATATGAGTTCGTTAGATTTTTACACTTTGCTGTCAGAAGCAAATCCTTCACCCTATATGTTTCACTTCCCTACCCCTTATGGCGATGTGGTAGGCTCAAGCCCCGAAGTGTTGGTAGATATAAAATCCGATACCATATATATAGCCCCTATTGCAGGAACTCGCCCTCGTGGTAAAGATGCCAATGAAGATGTACTTATTGCCGAAGAACTTTTAAATAACCCTAAAGAATGTGCCGAACACCGTATGCTGGTAGATTTGGCACGCAACGATATTGGCAAGTTTGCCGAAACAGGAAGCGTACAAGTAAGAAATATGATGTACATCAAGCAGTTCGAGCACGTAATTCATATCGTTTCAGATGTATATGGGCAAATGCGAAAAGATGTTTCAGTATTTGAAGTCATTGCTTCCGTATTCCCTGCCGGTACGCTTAGCGGGGCACCCAAAATACGAGCTATGGAAATCATTGCCGAACTCGAAAGCTACAAACGCAATGCTTATGGAGGAGGCATAGGATTTTTGCACTTCAATGGCAATGTACAGCTCGCAATTGTAATACGTAGTGCCTTTTTTGAAGTAAATGGATACGAAGAAGAGGACGAAAAACATAAAATATACATCCAAGCAGGCGCAGGAATAGTATATGATTCGGCTCAGGATAGTGAATATGCCGAAATCACTCACAAACGTGCCTCTGTATTGAATATTTTTACCAAAAACTGTATAGAACAATGATTTTACTAATAGATAATTACGACTCTTTTGTATATAACGTAGCGCAATACTTGCAAGAACTTACTGTAGAGGAGGTCAAAACAGTGCGCAACGACCAAATTACCCTTGCCGACATCAGAAAGATGAACCCCTCGCATATAGTCCTCTCTCCAGGACCTAAACACCCTAAAAACAGCAAGGTCTGCTTAGAGATACTACAACAGATAGATAATATTCCTATCTTGGGCATTTGTTTAGGACATCAAGCATTAGGACTGGTAAATGGTGCTACTGTGGCACGACTTAGCGAACCTTTGCACGGCAAAACTTCCGAAATTATCGTTACTGATGAAAATTCAGTGCTTTTTAGAGGATTGCCTAAAAACTTCGAGGTAATGCGCTATCACTCACTCTACGTGAGCAAACGTGGGTTGCCCGATACCCTCAAAGTTACTGCCCTCTCTACCGATGGGGTAATTATGGCGATGGAACACCGTTGGAAACCCATTTACAGCATACAGTTTCACCCCGAATCGTTCTTTACACAATACGGCAAAAATATCATCAAAAACTTCTTGGTAGGCACACTACCCGATGAAAACGTAGATGCCAATAACGAGCGCGAACGCCTTATAGCTAATGCCGTATGTAGCAAGTACTTGAAAAAACTCCAAGATAACCTACCCCTTTCAGACACCGACTTTAAGGAAATATGCGCCGTTATCAACAAAAAACACTACGATATAGTGCAATTAGGAGCCCTTTTAGTATTGATTTCTGAAAAAAGCCTATACCCCGAGTCGCTTACGGCTTTTGTAAAGAACATTTTGGCTTATAGTACTACTTTCGCCGATGAACGCCCTATGATAGACCTTTGTGGTACAGGTGGCGATGGACTTAAAACGATTAATATCTCTACTTCTGTAGCCTTTATTGTGGGAGCTTTGGGCGTAAAGGTAGCTAAACACGGCAACCGCTCAGTTACAAGCAAAAGCGGTAGTACCGATGTGTTAGATTCGTTGGGTGTAGAGGTAGTAACCTCACTAATGAAGCAACTAAATCTGTTAGACAGCAAAGGATTAGCTTTCTTTCACGCTCCTTTCTTCCACCCTTTAGTAGGCGAAGTGAAAGAGGTTCGCCAGCGATTAGGAATACGCACAGTGTTCAATGTATTAGGACCTTTATTGCACCCCAATACAAAACTAAAATACCAGTTAGTAGGCTTATACCACGAACCCGTAATGCGCCTCTATGCCGAAACACTAAAACTTTTAGGCAGAAAACACGCTTTAGTAGTGCGAGGTAATGATGGCTTAGACGAGATTTCTATCTGCGATGAAACTAAAATAGTAGAGATAAAAGATGGTAAGATTTTAGAATATACCATTGCCCCCGAAATGTTTGGCTTCAAGCGAGCTTTTCACGCCGATATTGAAGGAGGTTCACCCGATGAGAATGCCGAAATACTATTGCGTATTTTGAAAGGCGAAGAAAAATCAGCTAAACGCGATATAGTTGTGCTAAATGCTATGTTTGCTCTTTATACTGCTGAAGTAGTAAAACACCCCGCCGATGCCAAAGCGTTGATAGAAGAGGCTTTAGAAAGCGGAAAAGTATATGAGTATTACCTGAAATACATAATGTAATAAAAAAGGCTGCTTTTTAAGGCAGCCTCTTTTTTATGATTCTGATAGTTAGTATTATTAATCACCAATAGCTTTACACTGAAGTGTGTAACTCTCTAAAGCCTCAATAATAATATCACAACCCTCCTTAATTTCTTCATCGGTAAGGGTAAGCGGTGGCGATAGTCGTACAGCACGAAGCTCAAAAAGTAACCAATAAACTATCAGTCCGTTATCCTGACAATATTCAACCACGTAATTAGCTATTTCGGCAGAAGGTACTATCACAGCCAGCATTAGTCCGCGACCATTGATGCTCTCAATAAGAGGGTGCTGAAGGTATTGCCTAAAAAGACGTTCTTTGCGAAGTGTATCTTCCATCAGGTTGGTAGTGAGCAGTTCTTGTAATGTAACCAATGAAGCTGCTGCTATTACAGGGTTACCACCAAAAGTAGTAATATGCCCCATCTTAGGATTATGCGCCAAAAGCTGCATACGCTCGTATGACGATACAAAAGCCCCAACAGGCATACCACTTGCCATTCCCTTGCCTATAGCAATAATATCGGGTACAATACCATAGTTTTGAAAACCAAAGAGCTTACCCGTACGCCCAAAACCTGGTTGTATTTCATCTATAATAAGCATAGCCCCTACTTCTTCACAGCGTTTTTTTACCTTGATAAGATAATCATTCACAGGTTCTATAAAGCCTGCCCCTCCTTGAATACTCTCTAATAATACACCTGCGGTACGCTCAGTAATTTTAGCCAAATCGGCTTCGTTGTTAAACTCTATAAAATCTACATCGGGCAATAAAGGACGAAAGGGGCGTTTGCGCTCCTCATACCCCATTAGGCTCATTGAGCCTTGCGTATTGCCGTGATAGGCATTCTTAGCAGCTATCAGTTGCGTTCTGCCTGTGATGCGCTTAGCCAACTTCAGCGAACCTTCAATAGCTTCAGTACCCGAATTAACCAAATAAGTAGTATTGAGCGAAGGAGGAAGTTGCTGGGCAAGAAGCTGGCAGAAATCTACTGCTGGCTTTTGCACATACTCACCATACACCATTACGTGCATATAAGTTGCGCATTGTTTTTGTATAGCCTCTACTACTTTGGGGTGGCAATGCCCTAAAGTACAAGCCGATACTCCTGCTACAAAATCTAAGTACTTTTTGCCATCGGTAGTGTAAATATAGCTACCCTCAGCGCGCTCTACCTCCAACAACCTTGGATAAGGCGAGGTAGGAGCTTGGTATTTCAAAAACTCTTCTTTCTGATTCATCTTTTTATTATATTATCGTTACTCATATCTCAATGCACTAATAGGCTCTAACTCGGCTGCTTTGCGGGCAGGATACCAACCAAAGAATACCCCTGTAATGGTACATACCAAAAAGGATATTACAATAGAATACAAGGTGATACTTACAGGCCAACCTATAAACAACGATACACCTACCGTTGCCAATAAGCCAATAATTACCCCCAGAACACCCCCCGTAATACTAATAAGCACCGACTCGATAAGAAACTGTGCCAAGATGTCCTTGCCCTTAGCTCCAATAGCCATACGCAAGCCTATTTCCTTAGTACGCTCTTTTACAGATACGTACATAATGTTCATAATGCCTATACCGCCCACGATGAGCGAAATGCTAGCAATAGCTACCAATAACACGGTGAGCATCTCGCTGGTAGAGCTAAACGTACTGATGAGTTCTTGTTGCGAAAACACATTGAAGTCATTCTCTTGCGCAGCCGAAAGGTTATGTGTGCCCTCCAAAATCTTCTTTACTTGGTTTACTGCATTCTCCGACTGACTTTCATTGAGCACCGAAGCCACAATACTCTGCAAGAAAGTTTGCGCCAAAATACGCTTTTGTACCGTAGTGTAAGGAGCAATAATCACATCGTCTTGGTCTTGACCAAAGTTGCTCTCGCCTTTTTTGGTAAGGATACCAATCACTTTAAAAGGGATATTCTTAAAGCGTATGGTTTGCCCAATAGGGTTTTCGCCATTAGTAAAGAGGTTTTTAGCTACTGTTTGCCCTATAACAGCTACTTTAGCAAAATTAGTAATCTCATCTTCACCAAACATAATCCCCTCAGCCACACTCCATTCGCGTATGGGCAAGTATTCGGTATTCACGCCATAGATAGAGGTAGGCCAGTTGTTGCCCCCTGCTATACTTTGTCCGTTGCCACTTACCACCGGCGACACGTATTTCAGTAGGGTACCTTCTTTTTTAAGGGCTTCGTAATCTGTCATTTTGAGTGATTGCATATCGCTCATACTCATACGCACGCCGCCCATCATACCTGCCCCTGGGCGGATATTAAGCATATTAGTACCCATTTTAGAGATATTCTCTTTGATACTCTTTTTAGAGCCCTCTCCAATGGCAAGCATGGTTATCACTGAGCCCACCCCAATGATAATGCCCAGCATTGTAAGCATAGCCCTTGTTTTATTGAGCAAAAGGGCACGCCACGCTATTTTAAAAAGGTTTTGTATATTCATAGTGTTAATTAGCAAATTAGAAAATTAGCAGATTGGCAAATTCTGTGAGACTAGAAAGGCTCTCCGATGATACGGGTTTTATACTCGCCTTTTACTATTTGCCAGCACACTTCGTAAGCATAGGCACCACTACCATTATGGGCAATAATGTAAATTGTATCTTCCTCTTTGTCATAATATACCGCATTATTTTCAGTATACATAGCTACTTGGTACAAATCATCATAAGCACTTTTAGGGATAGATACGTTTTTGCCGTTGATAGTTACAATGATACTCTTGTAATGGTCTTCAGGTATAAAGTCCGCACCTTGAGCTCTCTTACCATCAATGATTAATTGATCATAACCTCCCTGGTCTTTCTTAGTAATCTTGTGTTTAGTTTTATCAAATAGCTGTCTAGTAAGAGTAACACTAATGCCCTTTTCAGCAATGGTGATACTATTCTCAGTCTCTTTCTTTTTACCTTTACCTATAGAAGGAAATTCGTATATCTTCTTCAGGCGACTTTTATGTACATACCCTTTATCTACAGCAATCCAATTAAAAAATATCTCTTCACCAGTTTCATCATCTGTAGTATCAAAAAAAGCATACACAAGTGTATTGTTAGGCAAAGTGCCTACAATTTTGCTTTTTACGTTTTCTTTAGCACGAATGTTTACATAGCCGTCTTTGTCTTTTACTACGGCATAATCTCCAAAAGGACCTTGTGCAAAAACGTTGGTCGTAAGGAGAAAGAGTAAAATAAGTAAATGTTTCATATTCAATTGATAATGAGTTTTTTTATCAAGTTATTTGTTGCTTTCTATGCTTATATAAGTATCGTTTGAAAGTTTTTTAATAGATTTCAGATGTACTCTCTACCCAATTTAAAACGCTAATAGTAAATGTTGGCAATCCTGCTTCTCTTTTAAAGTGGTCGAATTCGACCACTTTAAAATTAGAATTATAAAGCATTTCCCAAGTACCTAAAAATTCTAATGTACTTCTGTTTTTTATTATATCAGCAGCTCTTGCTTCATCATTTTTACCTTTAGCCATATCTGTTAATGAAATATAGTTCTGATTGTCTATTGTAGCTAAAGATATTTCAACATCTTGTACTTTAAGTTTATTATTTGTTGGTGTCATATATTTGGTAATTTTTAGTTACATCATTAAAGTGGTAGTCCTATAATACGGGTTATGTACTCACCTTTTACTATTTGCCAGCACACTTGGTAAGCTAAGCTAGCATCGCCATTGAACGCATAAATATAAAGTGCCTCAGCCTCCTCATCATAGAATATAAATCTGGTTAAATAGAAAATTTCATACAAATCATCATAAGCACTTTTAGGGATAGGTACGTTTTTGCCTTTCATAGCTACGGTAATACTTTTGTAATGGTCTTCAGGTAGTAATTCGTCTCCTCCATAACCTCCTACTATACCATAATATATTTCTTTACCATCAATGATTAATTGATCATAACCTCCCTGGTCTTTCTTAGTAATCTTGTGCTTGGTTTTGTCGAACTTCTGTTTGGTAATGGTCACTTTTACGTCCTTATCATCAAAGACAACACTATTGCCTTGCACTTTTCCTTCTATAGCACGAAAGTCAAATATTTTTTTCAAGCGACTTTGATGCACATACCCTTTATCAACTTCAATCCAGTTAGTAGGGTTAAATTCTTTATCAAAGAAAGCATACACAAGTGTATTGTTAGGCAAAGTGCCTACAATTTTGCTTTTTACGTTTTCTTTAGCACGAATGTTTACATAGCCGTCTTTGTCTTTTACTACGGCATAATCTCCAAAAGGACCTTGTGCAAAAGCGTTGGTCGTAAAGAGAAAGAGTAAAATAAGTAAATGTTTCATAGCTGTTTAAAAATATTGAATTGAGAGGCTCAATTATTATTCTTTGTTTGTTCTAAGAAGCTCTTTTGTTGTTCTATTTCTCTGACTAGTTCTTCCTCTGTAGGTAAATAATCAACATATTTACTAGCAAATAACTTAGGATTTTCATGTAATACGGAATACTTAGCTACTACACTATCTGTCTCTGTACAGAGTAATAAGCCAATAGTAGGATTATCTCCTTCTTGTTTTTTCAGATCGTCATACATTCTCACATACATATCTAATTGTCCTATATCCTGATGCGTAAGCTTTTCAGTCTTTAATTCTATAATCACAAAACATTTTAGAATATAATTATAGAAAACTAAATCAATGTAAAAGTCACTCAGTTCAGTGCGTATATGTTCCTGTCGCGCTACAAAAGCAAAGCCTTTCCCCAGCTCCATTATGAATTTTTGCAAATTATCAATAAGAGCTTTCTCTAACTCAGTTTCTGTATAAGAAAGATTTGTAGGTAAGTTTAAGAACTCTAATACAGTAGGGTTCTTAATAAATTCAGTAATTTGTAAGTTAGCTGTTTTTTCTTTCATCTCTTGCACAACTAATTCTTTCTCCTGACTGGCAATAAGTCTATTGTAATAAAGGGTAGAGATATTACGGTCGAGGGTACGTACAGACCACATATTTTGAGCTGCTTCAGTAAGGTAATAGGTACGAGCTTTTTCATCTTGAACTTTTATAACTCTTTGAAAATGAGACCAACTCAATTGTGCGAACAGTGTTCGCACTTTTTGATAATCTGAAAAAAGAATATAAAATTGTCTCATCTCCCACAAAGATCGCTTGCTAAAACCTTTTCCAAACTCAGCTGTAAGAGCCACAGATAAGCTTTTAATGATTTCTTTGCCATACTCGGCACGCTCCTTCCCATTTTGTTCTTCCAACACAATACGTTGTCCTATTTTCCAATAGGCTTCTACCATTGCTGTATTAATAGCCTTATAAGCTTGCAAACGAGCCTCCGTTAGAATAGCTTTTATCTCTATAATATAATTAGCTAAAATTTCTTCCATTATATTGATATTTAGATATTTATAATTTGGAAATTACTGATTTTCAAATCTCAGTTTTGCAATATTGAATTGTGCGAACACTGTTCGCACTTTTTCTCTTTATCCTGCCATTACAGACTCTATAAATACCAATTTTTGATTTTTCCATTTGAATTTCCAATAAGTAGCGCTTTCTATAACTTCGTATTCACCAATATCGTATACTTCTTTGATTTTATCTTCAGATACTTTTTCAGAATAGCCATCTTCAAACCACACAATCTCTACCTCATTGCCTTCTATAGATATAGAATATTTGTTAGTCCCCTTAAAGTTATCAACTTTTATACTATAATACCCTTGATTTTTAATCCAATGAATATCATCTATATCTATTTTAGCAATGGTTTTACTAAAATGCTCATTATAGTTGTCTTTAGGAATAGGACTATTACCTTTTTGAGCTTCTGCTTTTAAACTTTGCAATGCTTCTAATAGTTTTTCTCTATCAGCTTTTAGTATTGCCGTACGTTCTTGAAATAGCTTCACATTCTGCTCTTCCACTGCGTTGAGTTTCACCTTACTATTGTCACTCACAGGCTTATACCACGGTTTTTCATTAAAGTAATTGCTTATTTCATAGTCTTTAAACTTATAACCTTTGCGAGCGTAAAGGTCGTTAGTGAGGAAGCGCAATTCATCTATGCTCAATTTGCTGATTTGTTGTTCCTTAATCACTTGGGAGGCACAAGTGGTGCAATCTTTTAGCTGTGCCGTAGCATTTAGTGAGAATAACACTATTGATAAGAAGTATAAGTGTTTCATTGTAAAGTAATTTTTTGGGCAAAGATACTAATTTCTTTTCTATTATGCCAAAGGCTCGCACCGTCATTCGTCATTTGTATTTCGTAATTGTGCCAACTGTTCTTTAGCGTTTAGCCTATCGGTTACTTCCTTATCGCTGATGATATGCCCATCTTTCAGCACTACCGTGCGTTTGCTAAATTGGGCAATATCGTCTTCGTGAGTTACAAAACCTATGGTGCTACCTTGGTCGTTGAGGCGTTGGAAAAGCTCCATTACCTCGTACGAGGTTTTGGTATCGAGGTTACCGGTAGCCTCATCAGCAAGGAGGATTACAGGGTTATTTACTAACGAGCGCGCAATGGCTACCCGTTGCTGCTGTCCCCCCGATAGCTCACTGGGGAGGAGGATGAGTCGGCTTTCTAACCCCACACTTATGAGGGCTTCTATAGCACGCTCGCGGCGTTCTTTGGCTGATACTTTTGGGTTGTACATCAATGGAAGCTCTACATTCTCAATGGCTGAGGTACGGGCTAATAGGTTGTACGACTGAAAGATAAAACCTATTTTGGTATTGCGTATATGCGCCAAATCGTTCTTGCTCATATTTTTCACCGAGATGCCGTCCAAAATGTAATCGCCAGAAGAGGGACGATCTAAGCAGCCTAATATGTTGAGCAAAGTTGATTTGCCCGACCCACTCGGTCCCATAATAGTTACAAACTCGCCTTCGCGAATGGTGAGGTTGATGCCTTTCAGGGCGTGTACCGTTTCGTTGCCCATCTGGAAGTTGCGCTTCATATCGCGTATGTCTATAATGGCTTTTTTCATTTATTTAGCTTTTGAATTGTTTCTACTAGGGCGTTTTGGCATAAACGGACTGCTGCTCTCTCCGCTTTTCTTATCGCCTCCTGCTATTTGCGGAGCGCTACCCTGCAAGCTGGTAGCTACTTTTTCGCCAACCGTTAGTCCGCTTACTACTTGCACGTTGATACCATCATTGCTGCCTATGGTTACGGCTTTTTGAGCAAGACTGCCATCGGCATTCACTACCCATACGTATTTATTTTTACCCTTGCCGTGCTGTACTTTAGGAGCTTCGGCTGTAATATCTTTTTGGGCGTAATATTGCATTAGCACATCGGTATCGGGCGTAAAGTTAATAGCCTTAGCAGGCACTATGGTTACGCCTTTTAGTTCATTGGTATAAATAGCAATGGTAGCAGTAAGCCCAGGTTTTAGCTTTTCATCGGGGTTTTCTGCCTCTACTATCACCTTGTAAGTTACCACGTTGGACGAGGTGGTGGGCGATAGGCGCACTTGGGTAACGCGTCCTGAAAATTCCTCTTGAGGGTAAGCATCAACGGTAAAGCTCACGCGTTGTCCTACTTTTACCTGCCCTATATCGGCTTCGTCTACATTTACCTCTACCTGCATACGCTTGATGTTCTTAGCTATTTTGAAGAGTGTAGGCGCACTTATAGAAGCAGCCACTGTTTGCCCTTCTTCTACCTCTTTGCTAAGGATAATCCCATCGATAGGCGAATAGATATTGGCATAGCCTAAGTTCGTTTTCGCCTGATTGAGGGTCGTAAGTCGTTGGGTAACCATTGCTTTGGCATTGGTGAGCTGGTAAGTAGCCTGCTCGTAATCGGATTTGCTAATTACTTGGGCATCATACATTTTCTTTTGGCGGTCGTAGTTTTGCTGATAGTAGTTCAGTTCGTTAAGTGCCGAATTGTAGTTGGCAGTCGCGTTGATAACGTTTTCTTGTAGGTTTGTTTTATCGAGCTCTGCCAAGAGCTGTCCTTTTTTTACTTGACTATTGTAATCTACATATATTTTGCTCACCAAACCCGATACTTGGGTACCTACTTCCACCTCGTCTACGGGTTGTACACTCCCCGTAGCAGTTACTTCGGTAGTCACATCACCTTGGGTAACTTCATCGGTTTGGAGTACAATAGGCGTTGGTTTTTCTTTCATAAAGAAGTGATATGCTGCAAAAGCCACTACAGCTAATAGGGCTATAATAATGATTTTTTTGATTTTCTTTTTCATTGTGTAAGTTCTAAAATTAATATATAAAAGGGGGGGATGTCTCTTCTATGGAAATGTTATTTCCTTTCCTTGATAAAAGTTGAGCAACTGAACATATAGTGCCGACATATATTTATTTTGTAGATAGGTTTGTTCTGCACTTAGGTAGGCGTTTTGGCTTACGAGCAGTTCGGTATTGGTAAGTCCGCCGAACTCGTGTTTTTTCACTGCTAAATCATATGCCAATTTGGCATTGTCGCGAGCTGTACGCGAAGCCGCTTGTTGTGCTTGGTGTGTGGTAGCATTTTGCCAAGCGGTTTCTATTTTAGCATAAAGCTCCTTTTCAGCTTGTTGTTCTTCTAATACTGCCTGCTGTTGTGTAAGCTTTGCTAACTTGACATTGCTCTTATTTTTGTTTTGCGAAAAAATAGGTATATTGAGCGAGGCGCCTATCGTCTGTCCAAAATTACTATCTAACTGGGTAGCATACCCCAAGTCATTAAGGTTGGAATAACCCGTATTGACTCCTGCTTGCAGGCTAAGGGAAGGCAACGCGCCCGCTCTGGCTATTGCGACATCTTTTTCGGCTATTTTTTGTTGCGATTGATAGATTTTTAGATTAGGAAGCGTTTGTTTAGCTTCTGCAAATACTTCGTCTTTATTGGGGATAATTGCCACATAATCATCTTCTTGCAGGTTGAGTATTATAGCAAAATCGCTATTGGGGGGAAGCTCTAAGAGTTGTTTGAGGGTAAGCACGCGGTTGGCGTATTGATTTTCAGCCTGAATGATAGCGTACTGATTATTGGCGTGACGGGTTTCTATCTCTGCCAAACTGAGCTTGGCTATCGCACCATTGGCAAACTTAGTTTGTGCTTGTTTCAACTCTTCAGCAGAAGAGCTTGCTGCATTCTTGGCTACCTCTATCCCTTCATAGCTGTAGAGGGCTTGCAGATAGGCTTCGAGCACACTCAGGGTGATGTTGTTCTTCGCCTCTTGCACATAGAGTTCGTTTTGCTCTAAGAGCAGCTGGCTGCGGTCTATTTGCAAATTGAGCTTATTGCCTTGATAGAGCGGCATAGAAGCCGATACGCCAAAGTTGTTGGAAAAGGTACGGCGCGAGACTCGTTCGTTAGAAATTTGGTTAATCGCTGAACCGTTATTGAGGTTTGCCGATGCCGAACCACTGACGGTGGGCAAGCGGTTGTCTTTTGCCTGCTGTAGGTTAATTTCAGCTGTTTGCTGATTTAGTTCTGTTTTTTTTACACTAATATTGTGTTGCACCGCATAGTTGATGCAATCCTCTAATGACCACTGTTTGGCTTGTGAAGTAACTAATAGAGGCATTAAGAAGAGTAATAATTGCCAAGTTCTTTTCATTGTTTTTCTTTTCGTTTTAAAACACAAAGATAGTGCCAAAAACAATTGTTCTTATCCTTCGGAGCGAGCCGCATAGGCTTCACATACTCGGCTGCGCCAGCTCGCCAACTTACCTTCGTCACATACTCGGCTGCGCCAGCTCGCCGACTATCCTTCGCTCATCCTTCGCTCAACCTTCGCTCAACCTTCGCTCAACCTTCGGTGCGAGCCGCACAGGCTTTTAGCTATGGGGGAATATAGGGGTACTTTGGCATATTTATTGTGCTTTTACCTGAAAAACAGACAAACAATGAAATCCTTAAAGAAAATCTTTTTTACGCTATTATTAGTGGGTGCTGCTAGCGGTTATGCTCAAAAAGAAAGCAAGCACACTCCTTATATACCACCCCAAGAAGTGAAAGAACCTTTGGTGGTTCCTTATGTATTGGTAGATGAAAAACCTATGTTTGAAGCTTGCAAAGGAGTTCCCAAAGAGCTGCAATTGAAATGTTTTAAGAAAGAATTAGATAAACACATCTATACGCACCTAAGATATCCCTCTGACACAGAAGAATGTGTACAAGGCAAAGTGTATATAAGGTTTAACATCAACCCCGATGGTACTACTAGTGTAACTCAGGTGCGAAGCATCAATAAAAGCCTTGAAAAAGAAGCTGTTTTTTTGATAGAGAGCTTGCCTTGCTTTACCCCTGGCAAACATCGGGGTGAAATAGTTACAGTTTCTTTTGTTTATCCTATTTACTTTATGCTTAGGTAGTAGCTGCATATGCTTTTAGCTATAGGTAAATATAGGGAGTACTTTGGCATATTTATTGTGCTTTTTTTTGAAAACAGATAGACAATGAAACTCTTACCAAAAGCCCTTTTAGTACTATGTTTAGCAGTAGTAGCCAATAGCTATGCACAAGAAGAAATTATTGCTCCTTCAGACGAAGAAGCACCTATTGAGATACCCTATTTTATTATAGAAGAAAAACCTATGTTCGAAGCCTGCAAAGAAGTTCCTAACGACAGGCAATATCAATGTTTTAAAGAGCAGTTAGACAAGCACGTGAAGATACATTTTAAATATCCTCCTGAAGCCCTTGCTGAGGGTATAGAAGGAAAAGTGATTATTATTTTTCGCATCAATACTGATGGCACTGTCAGTATAATAGGGAAGCGAGGTGCTCACAAAATATTGGAAGAAGAAGCTGCCTTCCTCATCAGAAGCCTACCCTGCCTTATCCCTGGTAAAACAAGAGGAGTCCCCACTGCCGTTACTTTTTCTTACCCTATCATTTTCAAGCTTCGAGACGATTTTTTTAATTGTGTGAAAGACAAAAACTAACTGCCAATAACTAATGACTAACGACTAGTAAAACACACTTTGGCACGGTTATTGTAATGTAGTTAAGTGTAACAAACAATAAAATAATTTTAATTTTTTGTACTATGAAAAAGTTTTTAACATTTGTATTTTTAGCATTTTTTGGTGCAGTAGCATTTGCACAAGACGCTGAAATTTCTTTCAAAGCAGAAGAAATTGACTATGGTAACATCCAACAAGGCGCTGATGGTATACGCGTGTTTGAGTTTACTAACACTGGTAAAGCTCCGCTAGTAATCAGCAACGTAACTTCATCTTGCGGTTGCACCGTTCCTTCTTGGACAAACCAACCTGTAGCTCCTGGTGCTAAAGGGAAAATTGAGGTAAAATACGATACTAATCGTGTTGGTCCTATCAGCAAAACCATTACCGTAACATCTAATGCAAAAGAAAATCCTGTAAAAGGATTGCGCATCAGGGGTAATGTACAACAAAAATAATCCATAACTATTTATATTTTAATTACTCCAAAAAGCCACCTATCACTATTATATAGGTGGTTTTTTAGTGTTAAAGTATTCCTAAAAACAATCGGCAATACACTTATTTTGTATAACTTTGTCGCCGAGAAAACTAAATAACTAAAAATTGCGTATGAAATTAAAGAGTATTACATTTTTCGCAGGGCTTTTAGTAGCCCAAATCTCAATGGCTCAAGTAGATCCCATTGTCAATGAAGTGCTTCCTGTAGGTACTGTTACCAATACAGTAGATATGAGCGGTAGCAGCGATGCCGAGCTAAAAGCACAAGAAGAGCAGCTAAAACAACAGCAACAACTTCAGAAAGAACAAGAAAAAGCTTTGAAGGCTGAAGAAAAAGCAATCAAAGAAAAAACAAAAACTGAAGAAGCTGCTAAAAAAGCAGAGGAAAAAGCTAAAAAAGCAGAGGAAAAAGCTAAAAAAGAGCAAGAAAAAGCCGCTAAAGAAAAAGCTAAAGCCGAAGCAGCCGCTAAAAAAGCTGAAGAAAAAGCTAAAAAAGCCGAAGAAAAAGCTGCTAAGGAAAAAGAAAAAGCTGAAAAAGCTGCTAAAAAAGCTGAAGAAAAAGCCGCTAAAGAAAAGGCTAAGGCTGAAAAAGCTGCTAAAAAACAACAAGAGCGCTTAGCTAAAGCTCAAAGCGAAGTATCTAAAATAGAAGCTAAAATTACCAAAGCTAAAACTGATTTGGCTAAAGAAGAAAACAAATACAATAGCAAAAAAGCTAAAGGTAATTTGTCTCCTAATGACGATACAAAGTATAAAGGAAAATTACTTGAAAAACAACAAAAAATCAACGAATTAAACCTTGAACTTGTAAAAGCTAAAGCTAAAGTAAATAAATACGGCAAGTAATAGCTACTCAACAAAAAAGGGCTATCTGAAATTGTATCAGGTAGCCCTTTTTATATGACTTAATTTTTCAATTAAAACTCAGCACTTTGTGGAGTACGTGGGTAAGGAATTACATCGCGTATGTTGGTCATACCCGTAGCAAAAAGTACCAAACGCTCAAAGCCTAAGCCAAAACCACTATGTGTAGCTGTACCAAACTTACGGAGGTCTAAATACCACCAAAGGGTTTGTTCATCCATACCCAAGTCGGCAATTTTTTGTTTTAGCACCTCATAGCGTTCTTCACGCTGCGAGCCTCCTACAATTTCACCAATACCAGGGAAAAGAATATCCATAGCGCGCACTGTTTTGCCATCATCGTTCAGGCGCATATAAAACGCTTTAATTTTAGCAGGATAATCGTAAAGTATCACAGGGCAACCAAAGTGTTTTTCTACCAAATAGCGCTCGTGTTCGCTTTGCAAGTCTACCCCCCATTCGTCTATCAAGTATTGGAATTTCTTCTTCTTGTTGTGGTTGCAGTTTTTCAGTATATCAATAGCCTCAGTATAGCTTACGCGTTTGAAATCGTTGTGTATTACAAACTCTAATTTCTCAATAAGCGACATACTGCTACGCTCTTGCTGTGGTTTGCTTTTTTCTTCTTCTAAAAACCTTGTATTGAGAAACTCTATATCATCACGGCGTACCTCTAAGGTATATTTTAGTACACTTTTAATAAAGTCTTCGGCTAAATTCATATTATCAATTAGGTCGAAGAAAGCCATTTCGGGTTCTATCATCCAGAACTCAGCCAAGTGTCGTGAAGTATTAGAGTTTTCAGCACGGAAAGTAGGCCCAAAGGTATAGATTTTACCAAGTGCCATTGCAAAAGTTTCACCTTCCAACTGCCCCGATACGGTAAGGTTAGTTTCGCGACCAAAGAAGTCTTTTTTGTAATCGACCTCACCATTTTCGTTAAGAGGAGGTTTTTTAGCATCTAAAGTAGTTACGCGAAACATTTCGCCAGCTCCTTCAGCATCGCTACCTGTAATAATAGGCGTATTCACGTAGAAAAAGCCATTGTCTTGAAAGTATTTATGAATAGCGTACGCCAATGTTGAACGCACACGCATAATCGCTCCAAAGGCATTGGTACGCACGCGCAAGTGAGCGTTTTCACGCAAGAACTCAAGTGAGTGTTTTTTAGGTTGTATAGGGTATTCTTCGGGGTTACTATCGCCCAAGATAGTCACTTCAGAGGCTTGTAGTTCTACGTTTTGTCCCTTTCCTTGACTTTCCACTACCTGCCCTTTCACTTTTATAGCCGCTCCTGTAGTAATGCGTTTTAGCGTTTCTTCAGGGGTATTTTCAAAATCAACCACTACTTGCAAATTGTGTATGGTAGAACCATCATTCAGTGCAATAAAGCGATTGCTACGAAAGGTACGCACCCATCCTTGAAGGGTAACCTCACCTTCTATAGTTTTTCCTTCTTGTAATAATTGCTTGATGTATAACATAACTCTGTTTTTTTACTTCTTATTTAAAACTGAAAATATATAAATGGTTGCAAATCGGTAGAATAAGCTTGGTAACATATCAGTACCACTACCAAAGCTATAGCCACTTTCACCACGTAATGGCTTTCGGCAAAAATATGTTCTATTTCATCTTTCCAACGCTGTGGTAGCCAGTGTGTAATATAACCTATTAGAATAATCCCAAAAGCAACATTGTTGTATTTAATAATTTGCATTGCCGAAGCCCAATGCATATTGTGCATCACTTGGTCAAACCATTGTTGTACGCTCTCCATATCGTTACTGCGGAAGAATATACGAGTAAAAGTAATAAAAGCAAACGTAAACGCTATCTTCCAAAAACGAGCAATCCACAGTTGGCTATTCTCATACGGACTCACTTTGCGCCAATACTTATAAGCTACTACCCCCAAGCCGTTAAGTCCGCCCCAAATAGCAAATTTCCAAGCTGCCCCGTGCCACAGCCCCCCAATGAGCATTGTGAGCATTATATTGATATTAGTAGTTAAATAACGTTCAAAAGGTTTATACACCAAGGCTACTATAGAGCCTATAATAAGCAGTAATCCCGTAACAATCGTAAAAGTACTATTACCAATAGCCACTACCAAAATAACTACAAATAGTAGCGAAAATACAAACGTACCCAAAGAACTATTGCGATTACCTCCCAAAGGAATGTAAAGATAATCTTTCAGCCAAGTAGAAAGCGAAATATGCCAACGTTTCCAAAAATCACCGCAGTTCAAAGCCTTGTAAGGCGAATTAAAGTTCGTAGGAAGGTGGAAGCCCATCAAGAGTGCCACCCCTATAGCAATATCGGTATAGCCCGAAAAATCACCATAAATCTGCAGCGAATAGCCTATAAGTGCCGAAAGGTTAGCAAAGCCCGTATACATTGTAGGGGCATCAAACACCTTATCCAAGAAATGCAATGCTATAAAGTCTGCAAAAATCATTTTCTTGATAAGCCCTTTTAGTATCAAAAAGATAGCTTTGTTAAACTCCTCTTTACTAATGCGCGTTTTTTTCAGAATTTGTGGTACAAACTCTTCAGCACGCACTATAGGACCCGCTACCAATTGCGGAAAGAAACTCACATAAAAACCAAAATCTAATATAGAGCTTAAAGGTTTTATTTTATTTCTATACACATCCATTGTATAGCTAATCGTTTGGAAGGTATAGAACGAAATCCCTACAGGCAAGATAATTTTATCTACCGTAAAATATCCTTTATTGCTAAAACCATTAGCCCAATAAGCCAAGTAATTGAACGTTTGGTGATGTGTTTGAAACAACGCATTGTAAGTATCTGTAAAAAAGTAAGCGTATTTAAAATAGCTCAGCACCAGCAAGTTCAAACAAACGCTTATAGTTACAGCTATTCTCCTACGCGAGTCCTCCACTTGGCGGTAAATGTAGTGCCCCAAATAAAAATCGGTTACAGTACTAAAAATAAGCAAAAGCACAAAAAGTCCACTCGCTTTATAGTAAAAGTAAAAGCTCGCAAGTAGCAAGAACAAGTTGCGCACGTGCCGGCGATTGTATATAAAGGCGAATACCGCATACAGCAAGGCAAAGAATATCCAAAAGTCTATTCGCACAAATGTAAGCGGATGCTCGGGATTGAAAGTAAAGAAATTATTAAAAAAATCTATCATAGTTTGTTATTCTACCGAGGCAAGGTCATTATGAAGGCATTGATAAAACACTTCCGAAATAAGTTTTGTTCCCTTAGAACTAAAATGTACATAATCAGAAGCTGCCATTCCTTGCTTCACCCAGTTAATCATAGAGTTCTCACCCCCCATAGCTTCGTACATACTAAAATAAGCTATATCGTTCTTCAAGCACTCTTCTTTCATCAAGTCGTTGAGTTTAGGCAAAAAAGGATACGTAATTCGCTTGCCATTGCGCGAAGTTGTCATATCACCAGGACCTAAAAGCATAAACATAGCCGTCGGGTTGGCACGCTTCACCAATTTCATATTGAATATAAGCCCCTCAACATACTCCCTCAGCTGTGCTTCAGTTTTCATATAAGGTATTGTATTGCCACCATACTGAAAGATAAAAACATCAGGCTTGCGTTCCTCGCTCATCTGCCTATAGTTTTCGTAATTCATACGCGTAAATATACGTCCTGCCTCACCGCGCATCGCCACGTTATCCATTCGTATTCCCGTAGCAGCATCAAGGGTAACCCCATAAAAGTCAGCACTTAGCCTACCTTCTAGTTCCACCCGCAATTCTTTAGGTGTATTGTTGAAGTTCAGCTTATAACTATGGTATCGGTTGTCGGCTATTAAAGTGTCCGAACTTATCAGGTTACCATCTTCGTATACCCTGATAGCAATTCTGCTGGTAGCATTGCCATAGTGCAGCCCAAAACGAGTGTAGTGCTGCAAGCGCGCATACGATTTTTTTGAAGGTTTCAGGGTAAACCAAGCCTTGCTTATAGGTAGCGAAGCACTATCTTTAGCATAAGGAGTAAAGCGCGAATAGGTAGCAAAAAGCCCATACTTGTCGTGCCCCACTTTTTTGCGTTGTTTACGGTCAAAGAAAGCATAGCGCACCCAATTATTACTTGCCGTAATATCTATACTATTTTGGTTATACACCACCTTTATAGGAAAAAATCCAGGACCTCCACCTTCAAAAGCCAGCTGCAGCCTGTTGCGCACATAGCCCGTAATACGGTCGCCCTCAATTTGCGAATCGCCGTAATGCACTATCTGGCACGAGTTTTGGCACAACTTGTTCTTCAGCCTACGAATAAAATCCTTAGGATTACCAGGGTAATAAATCTTCCCCTCCTTATTCGTTTCAGAGGCAAGCGTATCTTTTACAATCGTATCAGCCTCCGCCAAAGCATCTGTTTTCTCATCTACTATTGTTTTAGTATCTCTGATGAGCTTATCCAGTGTATTGTTCTCTTTTTCATTTTTAAAGAGCATCCCCAGTATCTCAGGGGTAGGATAACGCAACATAGTGCTGTTGCCAAACACTATGCCCTCACGCACCATACCGCCATCGGTAGTGTGATAACTACTGAAAAGCGTCAACGCAAACAGCGTAATAAGCGTACTAACTATGAAGAGTAATATTTTCTTAGGATGCATATTTTTAGCTTATTAAGGCTTCCCACTCTGTCATCAAATCCTCCAACATTTGCTTTTTTTGTTCATATTCTTTATAAAAAACATCACTTTGTACCTGTTCTCCCATCAATATATCCATTTCTTTCAACTCTTTTTCCAATAAAGTAATATTATTTTCTATTTTATTGAGCTTATTTTGCACCGATTTTTGTTGTTTTTGCTGTTCAAAGCTCAATTTTTCATCAGTTGTAGCCACATTTTTAGTTTCTACTACAGTTGCAGCTTCTTTGCTCTGCTCTATTTCTCTAAAATTAGCCGCAGCACGCTGTTCCAAATAAAAATCAATATCACCCAAATATTCTTTCAAGTGCCTATCTTTAAATTCGTATACTTTATCAGTAAGCCCCTGCAAAAAGTCTCGGTCGTGCGATACAATTATAAGCGTACCCTCAAACTGTTGCAGTGCCTTTTTTAGCACGTTTTTACTCTTGATATCCAAGTGGTTCGTAGGCTCGTCCATTACCAGCACGTTAAAGTCCGATAGCAACATTTTAGCCAGTGCCAAGCGGTTGCGCTCGCCCCCCGATAGCACCTTCACCTTTTTATCTACCTCATCACCCCTGAAAAGAAATGACCCCAGTATATCGCGCACCTTTATGCGGTTCGTATCGTTAGCAGCGTTATACATAGTGTCCAACACACTTATTTCGCCATCCAAGTAATCAGCTTGGTTTTGGGCAAAATAACCCAACTGCACATTGTGCCCCAGCTTAATAGTCCCTTCATAAGGAATTTCACCCACAATCATTTTCGCCAGCGTAGTTTTACCCTGTCCGTTTTGCCCTACAAAAGCAATCTTACTACCGCGCTCCACTAGCAAACTAACCCGTTCTAACACCTGTTTTTCAGCATAATTTTTGCTTACCTCATCAATTTCAAGCACCACCTTACCAGGGGTTACCGATACCGGAAAACGCACATTCATCACCGCATTATCCTCTTCATCTACCTCTATGCGCTCTATTTTGTCTAATTTCTTAATCAGCGATTGTGCCATTGAAGCTTTTGAAGCCTTTGCGCGAAACTTCTCTATCAGCTTCTCCGTTTGCTGTATTTTCTTCTCCTGATTTTTTTGCGAAGCAAGTTGCTGCTCACGTATTTCCTGCCTAAGCTCCAAAAACTTACTATAAGGCTTAGGATAATCGTATATTTTCCCTACCGAAATCTCAATAGTGCGGTTAGTAACATTGTCTAAAAACATCTTGTCGTGCGATACAATCACCACCGCCCCGCTATAAGTAGTAAGAAATTGTTCCAACCATATAATCGACTCAATATCAAGGTGGTTCGTAGGCTCGTCCAGTAGCAATATATCATTGTTTTGCAACAATAGCTTTGCCAATTCAATACGCATACGCCAGCCCCCCGAAAAAGTATCGGTAAGTTTATTAAAGTCACCGCGTTTAAAGCCTAAGCCCAGCAACACCTTTTCAGTATCCCCCTGATATTGATAACCACCAATAAGCTCATAATGATGCGTATAATCGCTTAAGTTGTTCAATAAGTCGTGATAAGCTTCACTTTCGTAGTCAGTACGAGTTTCAAGTTGATGATGAATATCATCCAGCTGCAATTCCAAGCGTTTAATTTCCTCAAAAGCCTGATAAGCCTCTTCAAGTATCGTACGTCCTTTTACAAAGTCAATATCCTGTTTTAAAAAGCCAATACGCACCTCCTTATCAGTAGCAATAATCCCCGAGTCAGGTTTTATTTCACGTGCCAAAAGCTTGAGCATAGTCGATTTTCCAGCCCCATTTTTCCCAATAAGCCCTACCCTGTCGCCCCCATTAAGCATAAAAGCCACCTCTTCAAAAAGATACTCACCCTGAAAAGAAACCGATAAGTTATGTACATTTAGCATTGCAATATATTTTAAAAAAACATCAATTAATTATCAACCATTCGCCATTTATCATTTGCCGCTTGTCATTAATAATTACAGCCTGCAAAATTACATCATTTTTCTGAAATGAATGTAATAAAAACAGATAAAATTTATAATTCAAAAATCATAATTCATAATTTCATTAATATTTACTATCTTTGCCCCCTTAAATAGAATATATACAATGAAAACAATACGTATCGGAACACGCGACAGCGCCCTCGCCCTATGGCAAGCGCAAACCGTACAACAACAATTAGAAGCCTTAGGGTATACTACCGAATTAGTACCTATAAAGTCTGAAGGCGACCTAAACCTCCCCCAGCCCCTATACGAAATGGGTATTACAGGCATATTCACTAAAGCCTTAGATATTGCCCTGCTCAATAAAAACATAGATATTGCCGTTCATAGTATGAAAGATGTCCCTACCCTACTCCCCGAAGGACTTGCAGTAGGGGCTGTACTCAAGCGCGGCAATCCCTTTGATGTATTAGTTTACAACAACGACCTTTCTTTTTTAGAAGCACCCCAAGCCACTATTGCCACAGGCAGCTTGCGCCGCAAAGCCCAATGGCTACATCGCTACCCACACCACACCATTGAAAACCTACGTGGTAATGTACAAACCCGACTAAAAACCATCATCAGCAATAATTACGATGGAGGTATTTTTGCAGCCGCAGGCTTAGAACGTTTAGGAGCTTCAAGCGTAGATTACCTCACCCTCGATTGGATGCTACCCGCCCCCGCACAAGGAGCTATTGTGGTATTATTGCACGAAGACAATTTAGCAATGCAAGAAGCCCTATTGCGTTTGCACGATGGCAACACCTATGTTGAAACTCAGGTAGAGCGAGCCTTTTTGCGCGCTTTAGAAGGCGGTTGTAGTGCACCCATCGGTGCTATAGCTAAATTTGACGGACAGCAGAAGATATATTTCAAAGGCGGTATTTGGAGCGAAGACGGCAAAGAAGAACGCCTTATCAACGAAGTCCTTACCAGCCTCAACGACCATACAGGCGAAGAACTCGCACAAAAACTAATGGCTTAGTTTATTGAATAAATAAAAAAGCGCAACACCCTTACTAATGTTGCGCTTTTTTTATTTTTTGTTTTTCCTATCTCTTTATCCCCCGCTGGCGCAAGCTTGCAGCTTGTACCCAATTCAAAATCCTCTTTACTGCGTTTTGCTCCCCTTCCTTTTGGGGAGGGGGAACGGGGGTGAGGAACTTAATCCACTAATATGGTATATTTAGGATCTATATTAGTGCGAGGGTCGAATACAAAATCTACATAAGTAGCTTCGTCTTTTTTACCTTTTACGGTTTGTTTTATACGTCCTACCTCTATTTGTTGTTTGTTGAATACCTTTACAGATACAGTTCTCTCAAAATCTTTATCAAAGATAAAGTAAATAGAAAGTTTGTTATCATTACCATCATCAGTGCTACTAATAGTGTGTGCACCAAGTTTTACACCAGCATTAGATAGTTCTTCTGAAAGTTGCAAAGTCATATTGCCCGATTTGTCAATACCTTCACCAAGTCCATCGCCAAAAGAGCGCGCCGAGCCACCCACTATCTCTCCAGCTTTAGTAGCAGCCTGATTAGCAGCCTCTTCACTAATATCACTCACTTTCTTAGCCGTTTCTTTTGCTTGGTCTACAAAAAAGCTACACGATGCTAAAAACATCGCTACAATCATTAAAAAAAGTCCTTTTTTCATACGTTTATTTTTATTATTTGTTAGTTACATTAATTGCATTAGTCATTAGAAGTCAGCCGCACAATTACAATTTCCTAATTTGCTAATTCCCAAATTTGCTAATTCCCTACTATATCTGCCTAAATAAAGAGGTTTATTGGTTATTGTTTTCAATAACTCATCTATTTCTTGTATAATTTTATCAGAATAATAAGTACTATTATTATGTATATCCCAATATTCTAAAGTATCTGCTAATGCATCTTTAGCTCTCGGCGACCAAATTACTTCCATTTTCTTTTTCTTCTCTCCTCAATTTCAGCAAATACATCATTATTACTTATTCCTAAGCCCATCTTTAATTGCTCACGCCCTATCTGAATATTTTCAATATCTTCAGCCGAAAGCTCATAATAAAAGTCGTCTTCTTGTTCTTTTTCGATGCTTTTCACCATTGGTGGGTGATAAAGCCTCTTCTTAGTTGTAATTGTTTCCATATAAATTCCCCAATTTGCTAATTCCCCAATTTGCTAATTTGCTAATTTGCTAATTTCCCAATTGTCCCTACAAAACTTCTCAAACAACCTCTGTATACCTATTCTATAGACTGCTGTTTTACCCCCCTAAAATAGTGTATTTCAATTAAATCTTCAGCTTCATTTACAGTAAAATAAATCAGAAAACGCCCTTTGAGAATATCCCTTACATACATCTGTAATTCCCTACTATATCTGCCTAAATAAAGAGGAGTATTAGAGAGTTCAAGTTCCAATTCTTCTACTGCTTTTATTATTTTTGAAGAATATTCAAACGAGCCATTATGTTCTTCCCAATAATCAAGGCTATTATGGTAATCTTTTTTAGCCTCAAATGACCATCTTATTACCATACTTTTCCCTTGTTTCTTTTTGTAGTTCCTCACTACTTATTGTCATCCCCATTCTACACTGCTCACGTCCTATCTCTATTTTTTCAATATCTTCAGCCGAAAGCTCATAATAAA